>CBFGQN010000034.1:0-14615 GCA_965650895.1 uncultured Ignavibacteria bacterium
ATCCGAGGAATATTCCCGCGAGGTACCGTAAATTCCCGATCCGCACCGTCGAAGAGGGTCGCTGCGGACCGGTTCCGGGGGAGATAGACTCGACGAAACGGCACCTTCCGGAGCGGGAACCGGAACAATTGTGCGGACGGCACCATCTTCCTTCAGAAACAATCATAGTCGACACAACCAATGTTCGAGCAGGAAATCAACGAGTCGATCCAGCGAATCACACGGGACATATTGCAGGATAAAACGCTGATTCCCCTGACCGAGATCCTCGAGGAACAGGGCATCTCCAACCGGTTCAAGGCCTTTTTCGAAACCGAAGTCCACTGGTGGATCTACACCGATGCGATGACCCGCAAACGGGATCGCCGCTTCGACTTCGCCCACCCGGAGATCGCCTCCCTCCTGAACTATCTTGAGCAGATCCAGGCAAAACATGCCCGGTTCGAACGGGATGAATTCCTGGCAACGCTCGACAAGGCCGTCAAGCTCAGCTACAACTACATCTGTCGTCCGCAGACAACCCTGAAGTGGTATATCTTCCGGGGCGAGCCGACCAAGCCGCTCGGCGAAACGCTGCTGCGACTGAACGCCTTCAACGACTACACCTATTTCCGGGCGGTCTTCACCGACTGGGTTGACCGCAAGCGGGAGGAACGACCGACGTTCGACAGCATCTCCGCGCGGGAATTCGAGCGGATCGTCAGACGGATCGATGACCAGATTCTGCTGAGCTGCACTATCGACGAACTGCTGGAGATGATGTCTCCCCTCTTCGAGTTCATCGGCAAGGGGGAAAATCGCAGCGTTCCGATCGATGCGCTGATCATCTTCTTCGACGACAAACACATCGCCAGACTGGTCCAGTTTCTTGAGAAGGAGAAGGAGCGGCGAACCCACGTGACGCCCGACTCCTTTGCGATGATGATGGACGAGTTGCTGACAAACGCCGAGGAAGAACCGGACGTCGACTTCTCCTCGGTCTATCAGGACGACGCGCTCGATGCCGTGGTCCGCGAACATCTTCAGGGGGGAGAACTTCAGGAAGGGGGAATAATCGACCCGACTCTCCCCCCCACTGAACCCTTTATCTCTCTGAACTCCGATGTGCCTTCAGGCGAAGCGGAAACGTCATCTGCCGAGATCGGGGAAGTGCCGGAAGAAAAAGCGGCTCCGGTATCGACCGACCCGACTCCGGAGGAAACCTTGAGCGAAGAAGAGAGTGCAGGCGAAGAGGGCTCCGCCACCGATCCTCCCGGCAATGATTTCTTTATCGGTCCGGACCCCCTTCCGCCCGACTCCACACCGGAGAACGTTTTCGCCCAAGAGTCCGAAGAGAAGAGAAGCGCCCCGGCAACCGAGCCGATTATCGACATCCTGATTGAAGCCGAAGAGACCGATCACGAAAGTGAGAACGAAGTGGAGCAGGAACCGGAAGAACGAGGGGGGAACGGAATCAGGAAGATTGAAGAAATTATCAGCGGAACTCCGTCCCGGACCGAAACGCTATCGCGGGACGAAACGGCAGAGGCAGTAGAAGAGAAGGGAATCGTGGAGAATGACGAGGAGACCGACTCCTCTTCCTCTGCCGGAATGGAGCATGAGGAGGAAGAGGACGTTGCGACGGAGACATCGCAGGAAATCGAAGCCGACGGGACAGCGGACGAGAGTGGAGAGGATGAAGAAGCGGCACAAGAGGAAGCGGCGGAGACCTCGGAGACGGGCGGAACCGTAAGTGAAGAAGAGGAGAATCGCCGACAGGATGAAGAGACATCGTCTGAAGAGTCTGCCGTCGGCGAAGAGGAGGAGACGGAGACCGCTTCGCTTGAAGATGTCCGCAAATACATCGATGCCATGCTGGAGCGGAAGGTCGTCAAGAAGATTTTCAATCGCAAGCGGGAGGAGTACGAGAAAACGCTTGACCTGCTGAACACCGCCGACACCTGGCGCGAAGCCTCCCGGATTCTGGACGAGCTCTTCATCCGCTTCGACGTTGATCCCTATTCCCGCACCGCCATCCGCTTCACCGATGCGGTCTACGGCCGCTATCTGACGCCGATCGGCGGGAACTGAGCCGGCATCTGCAATTATCAAACGAGAAGACAGAGAAGCGAGCAAGGGAAAGAACATTGTGTTTATAGATACCGCAACCATACGGGTCCGATCCGGATCGGGAGGACATGGAGCCCTCAGTTTCCGTCGGGAGAAGTTTGTGCCGAAAGGGGGACCCGACGGCGGCGACGGGGGAAACGGCGGGGATGTCGTGATCCGGACCGACCGGAATCTCTCGACACTGATGGACCTTCGCTACAAGCGGGAGTACACGGCGGGGAACGGAAAGAACGGTGCCGGAGGGAACAAGAACGGAAAGTTCGGCGAGCCGGCGGAACTTGCCGTTCCGGTCGGGACGATGATCTACGACGACGAGACCGGAGAACTGATCGGCGATCTTACCGAAGCCGGACAGGAACTGATCGTGGCTCGGGGAGGGACCGGCGGACGGGGGAACGCGACATTCGCCACGCCGAGCGACCGGGCGCCCCGCCGCTTCGAGGAGGGGGGACCCGGAGAGGAGCGGACGATACGGCTTGAACTGAAACTGCTGGCCGATGTGGGACTTGTCGGCTTTCCGAATGCCGGGAAGTCGACGCTGATCTCCCGCATCAGCGCGGCAAAACCGAAAGTGGCCGACTACCCCTTCACAACGCTGGTGCCGAACCTCGGCATCGTGCAGGTGGAGGCGGGAAAGTCGTTTGTGGTGGCCGATATTCCCGGACTGATCGAAGGGGCCAGCGAGGGGAAAGGACTTGGCCATGAATTTCTCCGCCACGTCGAACGCTCCGGCATTCTCTGCTTCCTGATCGACGGGATGAGTCCGACGCCGGAAGAGGACTTCGCCACGCTCCTGACCGAACTGGGAAAATACAATCTGGAGATGCTCTGGAAACCCCGCATCGTCTGCCTGACGAAAGTTGACGGGATGGCGAAAGAAGATCTGGAACGTGCGCGCGCCCTTCGGTTCGACGGGCAACCTCCCCGGCTGATCTCCTCGGTCAGCGGCGAGGGAATCAGCGAACTGGTCAGGGCGCTCGATGCGGAACTGGAGTCGGCGAGGGGAGAATGATGAACATCCCCCTGAGTCGTCGCCGACTGACCCGGAAGACCTTTCTCCCTCCGTTCCTCGGTCTTTCCCTCCTGTTGCTTCTGCTCCTCCCTTTCTCACTGGCAATCGGCCCGGAGCTCGTCTCTCCGGCACGGTTGATCGAAGCTTTGACGGGCAAGGGAGATCAGGTCCTCTCAACGATTCTCTTCGATCTGCGACTCCCCCGCATCCTGCTGGCCATCGGTGTCGGCGCAGCACTGGCGACAACCGGCGCGGTCTTCCAGGCATTGCTGAAAAATCCTCTGGCCGAACCCTATATCCTCGGCATCTCCAACGGCTGCGCGGTCGGGGCGATTCTGGGACTGAACCTGCCGCTGATTGCCGGGATGATCGGCATCTCCTTCAACCCGGGTCAGGCCGGGGTGACGATTCTCTCCTTCGCCGGAGGAACGATCGTCACCGGCATCGTCCTCTGGATCGGTCGGCGAAAGACCGGAACGGGGACCGATTCCCTTCTGCTGGGGGGAGTGATGGTGGCGGCAATCGGGGCGGCAATCATCTTCCTTCTCCTTCATTTCCTTCCGAACGTCCGCGGGGCGATCCAGTGGATGCTCGGCGATCTGAGCCGGGCATCGGTCGAAATCGGATACGTTTCGGCCGTCCTCTTTCTGGTCCTGCTGTCGGCCTCCTTCTTCGTCGGCAACCGGCTGAACACGATTGCGCTCGGGGAAGAACAGGCGATGAGTCTCGGGATGAACATCAAAATGGCCACCACCGTCACCTATCTCTCCGCCTCCTTTATCGTCGGCCTGGTCACGTCATTCTGCGGCGCGATCGGCTTTGTCGGCCTCGTCGTCCCCCACATGATCCGCCGGGTCGTCGGTCCGGACCACCGTCTTCTGATGCCCCTGTCGGTCCTGCTCGGCGGCATCTTCCTTCTTCTGTGCGACACGATCGCCCGCTCGCTCCTTCCGGCAACCGGAGCCGGAGGAGGAGAACTGCCGATAGGGGCAATGACGGCGCTGATCGGCGCCCCCCTCTTCATCCGACTGTTGACCCGCGAACCGTAAACACAGGGAAGACCTGCAAGGAGTGCTATGACACGAGGAGTGATCGATCTCGGCACCAACACCGTTCTGATGGTGATCGGGAAAAGAGATGAGAATGGAAGCGTAGAGGTTCTGGCCGATTATCATGAGGTCGGCAGGCTCGGGAAAGGAGTGGATGAAACGGGAACGATTCAGCCGGAGACGTTCGACAGGATCGCCTCGATCCTGGAACGGTACCGACGGATTGCGCGGGATCATGGGACCGAAGAGATCCTCGGCTACGGAACCAGTGCCCTGCGTGACGCGGCAAACCGGGAGGAATTCATCGCAGCGATGAACGAACGGACCGGAGTTCGGCTCCGCATTCTCAGCGGCTCCGACGAAGCCCGGCTGACCTGGAGCGGAGCGTTGTTCGGACTGGACATTGCCGGCGACGATGTGACCGTGCTCGACATCGGCGGGGGGAGCACGGAGATTGCCCGGGGTATCGGAGGGACATACACCGAAGGGAGAAGTATCGATGTCGGAGCGGTGAGGGTCACCGAACGGTTTTTCCGCAGAGAGCTTCCCCCTTCGCCCGAAGGGATCAACGAAGCCCGGAACTATTGCCGTGCGCTCTTCGGTGAAGCTATCGCTCTGCCGGGGGGAACCGACGTGGTGGGAGTGGCCGGAACCGTGACGACGCTCGGGGCGATCTTCCGGGGGATCGAGCGGTTCGACACCGAGGCGATCAACGGGACGCGGCTGGAGCGGGAGTGGATACGGGAGAAGACCGAGGAGCTGTTGAGGATGCCGATGGATGAACTGCAGAAGATTCCGCAGATCGTGTCGGGACGGGAAGATATTATCTCCGGAGGAGTACTGGTGCTCGATGCGTTCATGGAAGCCTTCAACATCGACGGAATCGTTGTGAGCACGCGGGGGTTGCGGTACGGGTTGCTGGAAAGGTTGGGGACTTCAGGTACTGAGCCAAGTTGAAATCCGTCTTCGTCATCTCGCACATTCTCCATAACGGAATCCGGAAGGTACTCTGGCGAGGTGGGCATGAGACTGGAATAGACTGAACGAAGACAGGGTTGTGGAAGTCTACAGGATCAGAGATTCTCCAGATCAGCTATCCAGTTGCTTCCGCGAAATACCGAGAATCTGTAAGCACTGCTTGACAATTCTCTCCGGTACCGGATCGATGTGCGATTGCAGGATTATTGGTCGTCGCAATCCCTGTTTCACCCATTTCTCGTGCCCCCCCCTTGCTTCCCGTACATTCGCAACCGTAGTACTGCAGATATTTCCTCATGGCACGAAGCGAGATATTTGAAAGGCGTACACTCATGCAAGTGCGGGGAGAGCATTGTAGCGAAGCTGATGTTTGTAGGTCATCATCCGCCGCAATTCCGCATCACTCGCTAAGCGCTCCTCCAACGATGGAGGAACTTTACGTCCCTCGATCTGCGTCCAACCCAACCGACGGAGTTCGTCTTCCAGCGTACCATGCTCAATCAAGTAGGTCATGGTTTCCTTCAGAACTACACTGAACGACTGTTCCGCCTCCCGCTTCGACGTTCCATATCCGGTAATCTCAAGAACGGGGCAGTAAGCATACCAGATACCATCCTCTTCATCTTTGAAAGTGACAACTGGGACAACAATATCAAGTTGGGATTTCATTGCTGCAATGGAAGGGGATTGTGAAGTTTCGATCTCGCAAATCAATGCGCCGAATATACGCTTTCATCCGGAAATTCTTGTTGGTAGTATCCTCCGCGGCAGATTCGATTTGCCGGAACGGTGAGGCAGATCGCGCCGAGGGGCACCGGTCTTCAAAATCCGGCGAACCGCATCGATGAACAATAGGATCAATGTGACAACCCGGATGACGGTAGACTCATCAACGTCGGGCGACAGCCCTCACCCCCTCTTCTCAACTTCATAGATCACCCATGGTGCAATCCTCGTCTCATCCAGCCAACCTGTTTCGTCTGCCGGAGCTTTCGGATACCACACATGAACCGGGTCAAGCCCGGCATCGGCCAGCGCTTCCCTGTACTCCGCATCGCTCCTGAAGATGTCGGTGACGATTACTCCTTCCGGAAGAAGGCGGGCCTTCACGATCTGGCCTGATCGCAGCGGAGCTTTGTTTTCAGGGAAGTCGACCTCACACGTTACCCAGCGGCCCTGATAAAACTCGGGCGTGTTTGTGACGATAAAGCCCCTGCCTGCGGGCCGGAGAAGACGTGCCGCCTCACTCAGGAACCTGTCCAGATCGGCCCGTGAACGGAGCTCCAACACAACCCAGGTGGAGAGAAGGAGGTCGAACGAAGCGTCTGTAAAAGGGAGGGATTCATGCGCCCGACAGGAGTGGTAAACACCAACGGTATCCCGTTTTCTCGCCTCGTCAATCATGGCGTCGTTTATATCCACCCCTGTCGTTTGAAATCCGAGTGCCGCAAGAAAGCGCGTTGAACGTCCGGCCCCGCAACCGAAATCCAGCGCCCTGCCGGAAAGGGAAAGCTCGGCAAGCCGTTCGGCAAGTCCTTGAAAGGCTATACCGTCCGTTCCGCTTGTCTCCCGCAACGCATAACGGGTTGCCGGATACCGATCATCGTCCGTATGTGCGGAGCCTTCTTTTATCACCAGAGGTTCCATAGTCTTCAGGATTCTCTGCCTGCTTGCTTTTATAGAGATGGCGGTTCAGATATGACGGGGACTCCGGCGTTTCAAGCGATATTCCCTGTGAATATCACATTGCACGCGTCGGCGCTATCATGGGAACGGATCTTTCGAGGAGCCGAGGATTTACGGCTTCCGGAAATACTCCATCGTCCGCCGCAACCCCTCCTCGAAATCGACCTCCGGTTTCCAGCCGAGTTCGGCCGCCGCCTTGTCCCAGGCGCAGACCGAACGGAATTGTTCTCCCGGCTTCGCCTCGGCGTGGATTTCCTCGAACCGGTTCTCCACCATTCCGTTCAGCCGCCGGAAGAGTTCGTTGACGGTCACCTCGGTGTTCGTGCAGATGTTGAAGACACCGGAGGGGTGACGCTGAAGGTAGTCGGTAGCCGCCATGTTGGCCCGGGCCACATCGCCGACGTAGACGTAATCGCGGGTCTGTTCGCCGCTGCCGTAGATCACCGGCTCCTCCCCGTTGAGCATCCGCGTGCAGAAGATCGCGACAACGCCCGCCTCGCCGTGACTGTTCTGTCGGGGACCGTAGACGTTGGTGTAGCGGAGGACGGCGTAGCGCAGACCGTACTGGTGGGCAAAGTAGCCGAGGTACTTCTCGACGGAAAGTTTGGAGACGCCGTAGGGGGAGATCGGATCGGTCGGATGCGTTTCGTCGGCGGGGAAGACCTGCTGATCGCCGTAGACCGTGCCGCCGCTCGATGCGAAGACGAATCGCTCCACACCGGTGGAGACCGCCCCCTGCAACAGGTTCACCGACCCGATGATGTTCTGCTCGGCATCGAAGGATGGGTTGGCAACGGAGATGCGGACATCGAGTTGGGCCGCATGGTGGTTGACCAGATCGAAACGTTCCACCTCGAACAGTCCGTTGACCAGGTCGGCATCCCGTACATCCCCTTCAATAAATCGTGCCCGAGCGTTCAGGTTGGCCCGATCACCGGTTGAAAGATTGTCGAGCACCACCACTTCGTGTCCGGCCTCCAGATAGCTGTCCACAAGATGCGATCCGATAAATCCGGCCCCTCCGGTAACGAGAACTTTCATGCTGTATTTGTGTTAAATCCTGAGCCGTATCTCCTGCACCGGAAGAAGAGATGGGGTCGACCCGGTGGACGACCTCTACCCCTCGAAACTCTTTCTCCGGATTCCTTTCGCCCCAATATCATGCCGCCAGACCGACCCTTCAAAGGTAATTTTCTCTACCCCTTCGTATGCCCGACCGATGGCCGATTCCAGATCATCCTCATCCGAAACCGCCGTCACACCCAGAACGCGGCCGCCGGCGGTCAGGAGCGTTCCTTCCTTCTCTTTTGTTCCGGCGTGGAAGACCAGAACATCCTCCGGCACGTTTTCGATCCCGGCGATCTCTTTTTCTTTTTCATAGGAGCCGGGATATCCGCCCGAGGCCATGACAACGCAAACGGCCGAGCCGGTGGAGGGGGCCTCGTCGGCATCGCCGATGCTTCCGGATGCGGCTCCACGGAAGAGCCGGTAGAGATCCCCGCGCCAGATCGGCAGCACCACCTGCGTCTCCGGATCACCGAACCGGCAATTGAACTCCACAACGCGGACATTGCCGTGCGGGTCGATCATCAAGCCGCAGTAGAGGCACCCCTGATACGGCGTTCCCAGATCACGCATCCCCCGGAGCACCGGTTCGACAACCCGCTCCCGTACCTGATGAAGGACATTCTCATCGACGATAGGCGCCGGAGCGTAGGCCCCCATGCCGCCGGTGTTCGGTCCGGTATCTCCGTCGCCGATCCGCTTGTGATCCTGCGACGGGGCAAAGAGGACGTAGCGTTCTCCGTCGCTGACGGCAAAGACGGAAGCCTCCTCTCCCCCCATAAACTCCTCGATCACCACCGTGCTTCCGGCATCGCCGAACGCCGCGCCGGAGAGCATCTCCTCGAGCGCATCCATCGCGTCATCCTGCGTTTCGGCGATCACCACTCCCTTCCCCGCTGCAAGACCGTTTGCCTTCAGGACAATCGGCAGGGAATGTTCCCGGATGTAGTGACGGGCGCCCTCCAGTTCCTCGGCGGTAAAAGTTCGGAAGGATGCGGTCGGGATACCGTTGGCAACCATAAATTCCTTTGCGAACTCCTTGTCCCACTCCAGTCGTCCGGCCCCTTTCGACGGAGCGAAGACGAGGTAGCCGGCATCCCGCAGCACGTCGGAGACGCCTGCGGCAATCGGAGCTTCGGGACCGATCACGATCAGATCGGGCTTCAGTTCATCGGCCAGTGCGAGAACGCTCCCGGCATTTTCAGGATCGACCGGACGAATCTCACCCAGAGAGGCCATGCCGGGATTGCCCGGCGCCGAGACAAGCCGGGCCACCGACGGAGATTGCGCCAGCTTCCAGGCCAGCGCATGTTCGCGCCCTCCCGATCCAAGAAGAAGAACCGTTTCGTTGCTCATGATCGTTCAGTCGGTTTGTTTCCGTGATGCTGCATGTCGGCCTTGTGAGGACCTCCCTCTTCGCAGATCATCCGGAGGATAATCGGAACCCCGCACGACAGCCTGGAGTTCCCCTCCCCCGGTCCAGCCCTCTTTTGTCAGAATCTCATCGAGTGTGAAAGAATCCGCGCAAGTTGCTCGGTCAGAAACCGCGTGTCGTGTGACAGGGCTTTCCCCTCCTCACCGATCGGCAGTCTCCCTTCCTTCCAGGCGAAATAGTGTCCTTCAACCGCATCGGCAATGGCATCGACGTTATCGGGCTGAACCGAGACGGCCGCACCATAGTTCTCCAGAACGCTTCGCACCACTCCCTCCGGAGCCAGAGCCAGAATCGGTTTGCGCGTCCCCATGTACTCGTAGACTTTTCCGGGTGTGATGGTCGGATCGTAGATCGTCAGCCAGAGAACATCGCTGGAGAGGAGCCAGTCCATCACCTCCCGATGCTCCACGTAACCGGGAGTCACCAGAGCCGAGCCGACACCCAGTTTTGCCGCCAGTTTCCGGTGCGAGTCGCGGAAGGTGCCGAGGAAGCAGAGTTCGATCTCATCCCTGGCCTCCGGATGTCGGGCAAAGACCTTTCCCAGAGCTTCAAAGAAGAAACGGGGCGTCCTGTTTGCATCGAACAGACCGCTGTAGAGAAACCGCATTTTCTTCCCCTTCACCCGTTCTGGACTGGCGGCGGCCAGGTCCTGCGGATCGAAACCGCTCGGGATGATATGGACATGTTCATGTGTCAGGAAAGGCCAGCGGGCGATCAGTTGCTCCTTGATCTTTCTGTTGACCACCACGATCCCCTCGCTCCGTCTGAGAACCTCCTGCTCCAGCTTTGCCGCATAGTGCCGATGGAACGGGGTGGCGTAGAAATAACTTCTGTTGTCCAACCAGGGATCGCGGTAATCGACCACCAGAGGGACGCCGGTCTCGCGACTCAGTTCCAGACCGATCAGGAAGTCGGTGAAGGGGGGAGCGGTGGCAAGGATTGCGTCGTAGTCCCCTTCTTCAAGGATCCGGAGTCCTTCCCGGACTGCATAGCGTTTCCATCCGATCTTGTTGTCGGGCTGGAGGAACGTGTGGGTGACGCCGGAGATGAAACGCCGGGAGCGATCCGGTGGCAGAGGAATGGTCTTCCTGCGCCGACTTGCAAGTCGCAGCGGATCGAGGGTCTTTGTCCGGACGATTTCGATTCCGGCCTCCTCAACTTCGCCGAGCAGTGCGTGGTCGTGGACATAGTAGCCGATGTCTCCGACGGTCAGGACCGTCGGATGCCATCCGAACTGCGGAAGGTACTTGACGAACTTGGAGATTCGGAGAACGCCACTGAGTCCCATCGGAGGGAAATAGTAGGCGACAACCAGAAGGCGCCGGACTCCCTCCGATTCCCTCTTCACCTTCAGAGACTCGGGTGAGGGGAGGAAGTTCTCACTCTCGACCTCGTATGATTTCGCGTCTTCGTGTTGCAGGTCATTCATCGGCGAAGGATCACACCACAATCAGTTTGCGGGGCGCGCCGGTCAGTTCCCGACACCCCTCTTTCTCGATCAACACATCATCCTCGATCCGCACACCGAACTTCCCCGGCAGATAGATCCCCGGCTCGATCGTCACCACCATCCCCTCCTCCAGCCTGACCTCTTCCGGACTCCTGTGCGAAAGCCCCGGAAACTCGTGGACCTCGATACCGAGTCCGTGTCCGGTCGAATGGGAGAACGCCTCACCGTATCCGGCATCTTCGATAACATTCCGGCAGACGGCATCGAGTTCCTTCGCGCCGATTCCGGCACGGGCGCTCGCCACCCCGGCCCGTTCGGCTTTCAGCACGATGTCGTAGATCTTCCGGGCCTCTTCTCCCGGCTCCCCGAGGGCGAAGGTACGGGTCATGTCGGAGTTGAAGCCGTTGTAGATACAGCCGAAGTCGAGCGTGATCAATTCTCCGGTCTGCAACTTCTTCGACGACGCTCTGCCGTGGGGCAATGCGCTGCGGGGACCGGAGGCGACGATGATGTCGAAGGCATCCCCTTCGGAACCGTAATTCCGGCCGAGCCAGCTGATCTCGGCCGCCACTTCGTTCTCCCGCATTCCCGGCTTGACGATCCCGAGAATGTCTTTGTAGACCCGCCCGGCAATGTTCGCCGCCTTTTTGATGTAGCCGACCTCCTCTTCGGTCTTCGCAGCGGTCAGCTCCTGCAACAGTCCCTGCTCTCCCTTCAGCGTCACCTTCTTCTTGAAGATCTTTTTCATCCCCTCATAGGCGGCCACCGAAACATGCCGGCTCTGAAAGCCGACGGTCATCCCCTTGGCAATCAGCTTCTCGTTTTTCAATCTCGTAAGGTGGGCACCGTCGATCAGCACTTCAATCCCCTCCCCCACCTGTTCGGCCGCCTGGACTTCATAGCGCCCGTCGGTCAGGAGCCAGGCTTTCTTTCCGGTCACAAACAGCGTCCCCGCACTCCCGGAAAATCCCGTGAGGTAGTGAATATCGGGAAGATGCGAAACGATCATCCCGTCAAGCTCCCGTTTCTTCAGGACAGATTGCAGTTTCTTCAGTCGAGCAGACATGGCACCCTCTGTTGATTAAACGACCGGCGCAAACCCTCTCCTCTTTTCTCCCACTCTACAAACTCTATGAACTCCGAACTCTATGAACTCAAAAATAATTCGGCGACTCTTTTGTAATCGTCACATCGTGCGGATGGGACTCGCGGAACCCGGCGGAGGTCATGCGGACCAGGCGTCCGTGTTCCTTCAGTTCGGCGACGGTGGAGCAACCGCAATATCCCATTGCAGCCCGCAGTCCGCCGGTCATCTGATAGATGGTATCCCGCAACGGTCCTTTCAGCGGTACGCGTCCTTCGATCCCTTCGGGGACAAGCTTGGCGATCTCCTCTTCGGGATCCTGGAAATAGCGGTCGGCGGAACCGGAGGCCATCGCTCCGAGCGATCCCATACCCCGGTAGGCCTTGTACATTCTGCCGTCCAGAAGAATTTTCTCCCCGGGAGCTTCTTCCATTCCGGCGAACATTCCCCCCATCATCACAATATCGGCTCCGGCGGCAATGGCCTTCCCGATATCGCCGGTCTGTTTGATTCCTCCGTCGGCTATCACCGGAACTCCCCGTTGTGCGGCCGCTTCGGCCACCCACATAATCGCCGTCAACTGCGGCACACCGACGCCGGCGACAACGCGGGTGGTGCAGATGGCGCCGGGACCGATACCGACTTTCAGCGCATCGGCTCCGGCATCGATCAGGGCCTCGGCAGCCTCGCGGGTGGCGATGTTGCCGGCGATCACCTGCAGATCCGGATGCTTCTCCTTCAGCAGGCGAACGGTGTCGATCACCCCGTTGGTATGGCCGTGCGCGGTATCGACCACGACGGCGTCGACTCCGGCGGCAATCAACGCCTCGACACGTTCGGGCGTGTCTCCCCCGACACCGACCGCGGCACCGACCCGAAGCCGGCCGTGCTCGTCCTTTGCGGCATGGGGATGTTGCCGTTTCTTGCGGATGTCCTTGAAGGTGATCAGTCCCCGCAGTTTTCCATCTTCGTCGACCACCGGCAGCTTCTCGATGCCGTGCTGCTGGAGAATCAGTTCCGCCTGTTCCAGCGTGGTCCCGACCGGTGCGGTGATCAGATTTTCCGAGGTCATGATCTCCCGGATCGGCACGTCAAGCTCCGGCTTGAATCGAAGATCCCGGTTTGTGACGATGCCGACAAGGTTCCCCTCAAGATCGATGATCGGCACGCCGCTGATCGAATACTGCTTCATCAGTCCGAGCGCATCCTCGACGACGCTCTCCAGACCGAGCGTGATCGGATCGAGAATCATCCCGCTCTCCGAGCGTTTGACTCTGCGGACCTGCTCGGCCTGCTGTTCGACCGTCAGGTTCTTGTGGAGAATTCCCATCCCCCCCTCACGCGCAATTGCAATCGCCATCGCCGCCTCGGTCACCGTATCCATTGCGGCGGAAAGGAGCGGAATGTTCAGGCGAATGGTTTTCGTGAGCTGCGTGGAGAGATCGGCCTCTCTCGGCAAGATTTCGCTATAGCGCGGCACGAGGAGAACGTCATCGTATGTAAGACCTTCTCCTATCACTTTTGTGTGTGACATGAATATATCTGTGCAGTGGTAAAGAACCGGCAGAACGTGAATAGAATTGCGAAATTATGCAAGCCGGTCGGGATGGGCAAGACGTGAAGGGATCGCTGACGAAACGATACGTGACGATGAAGGCATGTGCCGACATTCTTATCTTCTTTCCTCTTTTCATTGCATTTACCGGAGGAACGGGTTCATGGGCAGACATACGTTGGGAAAAACGGGAATCGACGTCAACGAGACAGGCTACGGTGCGATGCACCTTTCAATCGACAGGGAGAAGCGGCCGACCGAGGAGGAATCGATCGACCTGATCCGGCGTGCGGTCGACGAACTGGGGGTAGACTTCATCGACACGGCCGACGCATACTGTATAAATGAAGAAGAGAAGGGGCACAACGAGAGGCTGATTGCCCTGGCTCTTGAAGGAGAACGGCGCGAACGGGTTCTGGTGGCCACGAAAGGGGGATCCACCCGCCCGGACGGACGGTGGGAACGAAACGGACGACCGGAATATCTGAGAGGGGCGTGCGAGGCGAGTCTGAAGGCACTCGGAACCGATACGATTGATCTCTACCAATTGCACGCTCCCGATCCGAACGTGCCGGTGGAAGAGAGTGTCGGCACTCTTGCCGATCTGCAACGCGAAGGAAAGATCCGCCACATCGGCGTCTCGAATTTCAGCCTCGATCAGTTGAAACGGGTAATAGCCGAGGCGGAAATCGTTTCGCTGCAGAATCAGTATTCGGTGATGAATCGTCGGGGACAGGATGAGATCATCGACTTCTGCGAAAAGGAGGAGATCACCTACATCCCCTGGAATCCGGTCGGCGGACGTGGGAACGCTCCGGAGATCGGGCAAATGTACCAGACGCTGGGAGAGATCGCCGCCGATCACGGCACGGCTCCCCACACGATTGCCCTTGCCTGGCTGCTGAGTCGCTCGCCGGTCATACTTCCGATTCCGGGGACGCGGAAGTTCGAACATCTGAAAGAGAACATGAAAGCATCGAAGATCGAACTGAGTGCCGAGGAGAAGGAGAGACTGGAACAACTCTGAGAAATTCCGCCATCATCATGAGGCTGGTCCTACACCGGCCTCATGATGATATACTTCCTCTCTTTCGACTCTTGACCGGCAATCAGCCCTGAGCAGTCAGCTATGAGCAAGCAGAAGACTCCCGACTCTTGACCATTCAACAATGCAATACTCCCGAGCGGCAGT
>CBFGQN010000035.1:0-14087 GCA_965650895.1 uncultured Ignavibacteria bacterium
TGCGAATTTCGAGCTGTTCACCAGCGGCGACGGCGCCTGGGCCGATTCCGCCGAACTTGCCGAATGGTTTACCGACAAGGCGGAGCAGGACTTCCGGGTCGGCGGGCGCTACCGCAACAGTGACGGCGATGAGGGGGAGTTTCTGGAGATCGTGCCGGATGAGAAAATCGTCTTCACGTGGGAACAACCCGATTATGCTCCCGGGGGGATCGTTACCCTTCACTTCCGCCGCCTGAGCGAGGAAGCCTCCGAACTCCTTCTGCATCACACCCGGATTGCCTGCGATGACGAGGCCGATCTCCGCATTGCCTGGAACTGGGCTCTCGACTCGCTCGCAGCCTGGCTTGAGCGTGCAGAAAAACTTGATTACGAGGTCTGGGCCGTCGGTCGGGGGACGTAAGCCCTGCGATCTTTTTTTTCTTTCGCTCTCCTTCCTGCAACAACCGCGACTTTCGCAGAGTCTTATGCAGTTGTGTATCAACAACAGGATGAAGGAGAAAGGGAAGCGATGTCGGACAATCAGGTAACCAATCCGTCTCCATGCAACGAGAAGGTACAACCGACAGGAGCCGGGAATGATGGAGATGAAGAGAGAGGAAGTGGGGGATATGAGCATCGTGTGGAGGTGCGGCCGAATCCCCTGACCGCTCACAGCAAACTGATCGTGCAGCTCTATCGGGGTGAATACGTGCGGGCCGAACTCTACGATATCGGCGGCCAGCGGATGGAACGGCTGTTTGAAGGATATATGGAGGCCGGGGAGTTCCGGATTCCCATAAAACGCAATCTGCTCCATACCGATACCTGTATCTGTATCGTGGAGATTGCCGGACGGAAGTACCATCAGGTGTTGACGTCGGAGGGGTGAGCTGTCAGCAGTGAGGAGATCAGCGATGAGCCGTGAGCTTTCAGCGATGAGGGGCGTCTTGGCGTGAAGTGTTCAGAATCGGAGAGATCACGATAAACCGTCAGCTACAGCGTCGCTCCGACTGTTCTTCCCCGTCTCTTGCCGGTCCGGTTGTTCGACAATGCACTCATCCACTCTCCCACTCATCCACTCCCGCACTTTCCCGTAGATTCCTATCATGATCGTATTCTATTCCGACACGTTTGCCTTTCCTCTTCCGGAGGGACACCGATTCCCGATTGCCAAGTACCGGAAACTGCGTGAGAAGCTTGTGCGGGAACATTCCGGTTCATTCTCCTTTGTCGAGGCTCCGTTGCTGGAGCCGGAGGAGTTGTTTGTTGCGCACGATGCGGCCTACGTGCTGAACTTTTTTGCCGGCAGGCTTGATCCGAAAACGATTCGTCGTATCGGTCTTCCGTGGAGTCCGGAGTTTGCGCGGCGGACGCTGGCCTCGGCCGGGGGGACGGTGGCGGCGGCGGAGCAGGGGCTGAAGGAGGGAATCGCCGGAAATCTTG
Source organism: uncultured Ignavibacteria bacterium (assembly GCA_965650895.1). Taxonomy (GTDB): domain Bacteria; phylum Bacteroidota; class Ignavibacteria; order OLB7; family OLB7; genus JAGWAZ01. The sequence goes on from CBFGQN010000035.1 coordinate 1,423, forward strand.
CGGGAGGAACCCATCATGCCTTCGGCGATTACGGCGAAGGATTCTGCGTCTTCAACGACATCGCCGTTGCCGGATTGAAGCTGCTTGCCGAAGAGCGTGTGGGTCGCGTCGGCATCGTTGATCTTGATGTGCATCAGGGGAACGGAACGGCGGCGATACTTGCCGGTGACGAGCGTTTCTTTCTGCTCGACATGTACGGTCGCCACAACTATCCCTTCAGAAAGGTTCCGGCTACGCTTGAAGTTCCCCTTGATAACGAAACCGGCGATGACGAATATCTTTCCCTTCTCGAACAGGCGCTTCCTCGTCTGCTGAGCTTCGGTCCGGATATCATCTTCTATCAGGCCGGTGTCGATGTGCTGGCGGATGACGCTCTCGGCAAGCTGTCGCTGACACACGCCGGGGTGGCCGAGCGTGACCGGATGGTGCTTCGCGCCGCCGCCGAATACGGAGTCCCGATGGTTCTGACGCTTGGCGGCGGATACTCGAAGCCGATCGATGCCTCCGTGGAAGCCTATGCGGGAACCTATCAGGCTGCGGCGGAAATCTTCGGCATACTGACCTGACCCTTCGTGGACCCTTGGTGTCCGCCGCGGCGGATCGTGTCTTTGTGGTGAGATTCCCCCTTGTCGGGATTTACCACAAAGCCACAAAGGACACGAAGAAACCACAAAGGTCTTTGCGTCTTTTTCCTTTGCGTGAGTCTGACTCATCCCCGGTAACGGTGGAATCGGGAGAGTGTATGTACGGACCAACCGACACCATTGCAAAAGGGACATGAACAGACTTCACTCGCTCTTTCTCCTCTTCCTTGGCATTCCGGCGATCCTCTTCGCCAACATGGCCAGTCCGACTCAACCGGGCGATCCTCTGGGGGAGCCTTCTCCATTCCTCGATTCGATTCGTGTGCTCCACGAAGATCTGGAGATCGACATGAGGCCGTGCGCATCCGGAAGTCCGGTCAGAATAACGGCATCCTACAGCCTGTTCAACTCCGGGCGGGAGGAAGACCTCGATCTTGTCTTCATCGCCGGCAGACTCCACGATTCGGGGAGAGGAATGACGATCCGTCTGGACGGTCACCCGATTACCGGGCGACTTGCCGACACACTCTTCATGCCGGAGTCGTGGGGGCTTCCCCGATACACGCCCGGCTTTGAGGATTTCGACATCCCTTACGAGGTCTACTATCAAACTCCTCTTGAATATTACAGTGGGGACTTCGGAACAGTTCCGGCAACGGCTCCGCCGCTGAACTCGGCCGTTCTTTTCACGCTTCGGCTGGAGCCGGGAGAGCACGTAATTACGGTGGATTATCTCGCCATGCCTTCCAGCATTGCGGACTATTCCTTTTCGATCTACAACTGGCAGCTCGGCTACGTTCTGGCTCCGGCCAGGGAATGGGGAGGATTCGACAGTCTTGATATCACTGTGTTGTTACCCTCAGGCTGGGAGGCCCGAAGCTATCCGGAGATGGAGGAGTGGGGAAATTCGCTTCGGGGAGCGTGGTCCGGTGTTCCTGCCGATGCCGTTGCCTTGATTACCCGGCATCAGCTTTCCGGATTTGAACAATGGTTTGTCGGTCTTGAAGATACTCTGTTCACGATCTGTCTGCTCCTATCCATACTCCTTCCGTTATTGATCGGTATTCGGCAGGGGAGGCTGCTTGCCGTTCAGGGCAAATCCGTTTACAAAGGAGTTGTGCCCCTGTTGTTTCAGATCGGGATCATAGAACTTCTGCTCTGCCTTCTTCTGTCTGGAAATCAGTCGGCTGTTTCAGCCATCTACGGCAATCAGGAGCTCCCTTCATACTCGTTTCTTGTCTTTATCGGCATAGTCTTTACTGCTCTTGCAGGAACAATCTTTTCACCCCTTGCGTTATGGATAAGCATGAGGATCGTCCGCGCCCGTTTGAAAACGCAACGTTATGCCAACCGTGAGCAGGATTCATTGCCGTGAATAACCGGCGATATGCGTTGACCAATTCACCGATCCCTCCTATCTTCCGACCGCCCGAAAGAGTGGGGCGGATCGCAGGGGAGAGGGGATGAGGTTTCACCCGGGGATCCGCATCGTATCAGTCATCTTAACCAGAGGAAGAAATCCGTGGCAAACGATACAGCCGCCGTCGAACAGCTTCAGAACGCTTATCAGTCGATCCGCAGGGAGATCGGCAAGGTAATTGTGGGACAGGAAGAGGTCGTGGAGCAACTCCTGATCTCACTGCTGGCCCGCGGCCACTGTCTGCTGGTCGGCGTTCCCGGCCTGGCCAAAACGCTCCTGATCCGGACGCTGGCCGAGTCGCTCGATCTCTCCTTCAGTCGCGTGCAGTTCACACCCGATCTGATGCCGTCGGACATTACCGGAACCGAAGTGATCGAGGAGAACCGGACGACCGGAGAGAAGGAGTTCCGCTTCGTAAAGGGACCGATCTTCGCCAACATCGTTCTGGCCGACGAGATCAACCGGACGCCGCCGAAGACGCAGGCCGCCCTGCTGGAATCGATGCAGGAACACCGGGTGACGGCAGCCGGACATACCTATCATCTGCCGGAACCCTTCTTTGTTCTGGCGACGCAGAACCCGATCGAGCAGGAGGGAACCTATCCGCTGCCGGAGGCGCAGCTCGACCGGTTCATGTTCAATCTCTGGGTGGACTATCCATCGTTCGACGAAGAGGTGGAGATCGTCAAGCGGACGACTGCCGGTGCACAGCCGAACCCGAGTCCGGTCCTGGATGCAGAGGCACTGCTGAGGGCACAGGAACTGATCCGCCGCGTGCCGGTTCCGGATAACGTCGTTCAGTATGCCGTCCAACTCGTTACCAGAACGCGGGCGAGGCGTGACGGAGCACCGGAATTCATCAACGACTTTCTCAGCTACGGTGCCGGTCCGCGCGCTTCACAGTACATGATTCTGGGGGCCAAAACACGTGCGGTCCTTCACGGACGGTTCACGCCGGAGATCGACGATGTGCGGGCCGTTGCCGTTCCGGTTCTTCGCCATCGGATCGTCACGAACTTCAACGCCGAGGCGGAGAACATCTCCTCGGGAGAAATTGTCGAGCGGTTGCTGCGGGAAGTCAAAGGCTGAAAACCAACGGAGAGAGAGGATGAACCGAATATCTGTTGCCGACATGATGGCGAAACTGATTGCGGCCGGACGCGTTCTTGGCCTGCTGTGTGCGGTCGGTCTGCTGATTCCGATAGCCGGATGCGACGAGAGCAGTCCGTCGACGCCGGACGACGGACGCCCCTCAGGTACAGTTCGGGTACGGATTCCCCTTGCAGAGCAGTGCGATGTCGACAGCGACACGCGGGGCGATCTCTACGACGGTCTTCCGAACGTCGGAGGAACTCTTATCGAAAGTCAGAAAGTGGTGAACAGGGAGTTGAACTTCTATCTTCCCCCTTCCAGCGGACTCTACTGGCTTGTGGTGATGAACGGGAGCGAGCAGCTTGTGGAGATCAGCTTTCAGACATCGGAGCGGGATCTGGAATTTGATCCGCCGGTGGGATGTGAGTGAATGAGTATATGAGTACGTGAGTGGATGAGTGTTGAGGACTGTTTCTTCGGAAATACACAGGGGTATCGATTTTCAATTTTCGAATGTCGATTGACGAATACGTAGGTTCCCTTCAACGGCGAACTTCCCGTCCTCCATTCGCCAATTGAAAATCGCCAATCGAAATTCCCGCCGCCGGAATCACGCAATCCGCCGCGGTGGACGCAAAGAGCAAAGACGCAAAGCTGACGGCTCACTGCTCACAACTCTCACCTGCTTACCCTTTCAATCCAGGCCCCCCCTTGAAACATTCTTGCCTCCTCGAATGCGGGGGCCATCAATTGGGCTCCGAGGGGGAGACCGGTGGCCGGGTCTGTTCCGCAGGGGACCGAGATGCCGGGAATCCCGGCGATGTTGGCGGCGGCGGTGAAGATGTCGCTCAGATACATCGAGATCGGATCGCTCGTCTTCTCTCCCAGCCTGAAGGCGGCCGTCGGCGTTGTCGGCGTAAGGATCAGATCGACTTCGGCAAATACCCTCTCGAAATCCTGCGAGATCAACGTCCGGACCTGCTGCGCCTTCCGATAGTAGGCGTCGTAGTAGCCGCTGGAGAGGACGAACGTCCCGAGCATGATCCGCCGCTTCACTTCCGCACCGAACCCTTCCGAACGACTCATCTCGTACATCTCTTCCAGGTCTGTCGCGTTCGGCGAACGATAGCCGTAGCGTGCGCCGTCGTAGCGGGCGAGATTCGAACTTGCCTCGGCCGTGGCGATCACGTAGTAGGTCGGGATGACGTACTCGGTGTGCGGCAGAGAGATGTCGACGAGCGTTCCTCCTCCGTCGGCCACCTTCCGCTTCAGATCGTCGATCATCCCGATCACGCTCCGGTCCATCCCGTCGATAAAGTACTCCTTCGGAATGCCGATCTTCAGTCCGGCGATATCGGCCTCGTCGAGACCGGCCGTATAGTCCGGCACAGGTCTCCGGCTTGAGGTGGCGTCGTTCGGATCGTGTCCGGCGATCGTCTGCAACAGAAGGGCTGCATCGTAAACGCTCCGGGCAAAGGGACCGATCTGGTCCAGCGAAGAGGCGAAGGCAACCAGTCCGTAGCGACTGACCCGACCATACGTCGGTTTCACGCCGACCGTGCCGGTGAAGGCGGCCGGCTGGCGGACCGACCCGCCGGTCTCCGAGCCGAGCGATGCGTGGACCATGCCGGCGGCGACGGCCACTGCCGATCCTCCGGAAGATCCTCCGGGCACACGTTCGGGATCGAGCGGATTGAGGGCCGGTCCGAAGTGGGAGGTCTCGTTCGACGATCCCATGGCGAACTCATCAAGGTTCGTCTTGCCCAGGATGATCGCGTCGGCCCCTTCGAGCCGTTCCAGTACCGTTGCGGAATAGAGAGAGGTGAAGTTTGAAAGGATCTTCGAGCCGCAAGTCAGCGGAACATCCTTCATGGCGATGTTATCCTTGACGGCCACGAGCATTCCGGCCAGCGGACCGGCCGTCCCTTCGCCGAGTTTCCGGTCGATCTCTTCGGCCCGCGCTGCGGCCCGTTCCTCCAGCGGGGTCAGCCAGGCGTTCAGTTCTTTCCCCTCTTCAATCCGTCGGAATGCTTCGGTGACGCTTGCCGTGCAGGAGCTACGGCCTTCGTCCAGTTCGTTGCGGAAATCTCGGTATGATATCATGAAGCTGGTTCTTCTCCTTTCCCCTTGTGTTCTTCCTCCGGGAGGCGATCCGGCGGGGCGATGCTGTTCTGCGGTTCCCGGGGTTCCACTCCCTTCAGGGGTGCATCCTCGATCCCCGATAGTTTCGGAGAATCGGTTCCGGATCCTTCGTCCCCCGGCTCTGCGGTATTTTCTGAAGACGGGAGTGATGTGGACTGAGCATTCCGGGCAATGGTATGCTGCGCAGCAGCAGGAGCCTTGCGGGTATTCTCCTTCCGTTGGTCTTCGTAGAAAGCGGTATTGATTTGATCGGAGAAATCCTGCTGTGCCTTGCGGAACTGGCGGAGTCCTTTTCCGAGACCCTGCGCAAGTTCCGGCAACTTTTTCGGACCGAACAGGATAAGGACGGCCACAAGGATCAGCAGCAGTTCTCCCCCTCCGAGGTCAAACATTGCCTGTGCCTTTCGTAGTATTTCGTTCTTTCGGTACCGGAGCGTCGGTTATGACGCGTTCCCTCTGTTCTCAATCCGTGCGGCATCCTTCTTGTCGTCAACCGGTTCGGCGATCGAGGAGGCGTTCTTGAATTCCCGCATGCCGGAGCCGAGCCCCTTCATCAGTTCGGGGATCTTCTTGCCGCCGAACAGAAGGAGAACGCCGAGGATAATCAGAATGATTTCCGTCGGACCGGGAGCAAAAAAAGCGTACATGGTGTACATACTGTACCTCTATAAAGAATAATTGATTGAGCGTGTTCCGTCTCTCAGGCGGCGACTCCCTGCATTGCCGTGATCAGGGAGCGGAAGATGCCGATCCCGTCGGTCGATCCCAGAACCGCATCGCAGGCCCGTTCCGGATGGGGCATCATGCCGAGCACATTGCCGGCCTCGTTGACGATCCCCGCAATGTTCGATTGCGACCCGTTCGGGTTCGCCTCTCCGGAAACGTTCCCCTCGGCGTCGCAGTATCGGAAAAGGATGCGCTTGTTTTCTTCAAGCATCTTCAGCGTCTCTTCATCGGCATAGTAGTTCCCTTCGCCGTGGGCGATCGGAATCCGGAGAATATCTCCCGGTTTCAGGGTGCCGGTGAAGATCGAATCGGAGTGTTCGACGCGAATGTGAATGAACTTGCTGATGAAGCGGAGATCGCGGTTGCGCAGCAGGGCGCCCGGGAGCAGACCTGACTCGCAGAGGATCTGGAAACCGTTGCAGATGCCGAGCACCGGGCCTCCTGCATTGGCGAACTCGATCACTTCCTTCATGATCGGGGAGAAGCGGGCGATGGCACCGCTGCGGAGATAGTCGCCGTAGCTGAAGCCTCCCGGCAGAATCACTCCATCGACCCCCTTGAGGTTATGGTCCTTGTGGAAGAGAAATTCCGTTTCGACTCCCAGATTGTGTTTCAGCGCCCAGTAGGCGTCGTGATCGCAGTTCGATCCGGGAAAGACGACAACGCCGATCTTCATGCGGCCTCCGTCGTCATGGTTTCGATCACCGTTACCCTGAAATCTTCCATCACCGGGTTGCTCAGCACCTTTGCGGCGATCTCCTCGGCGATTGTGGTCGCCTCGGCGGAGTCGCCGGCTTCGATCTCGAACGTTATATGCTTGCCGATACGGACGTGTCCGGCTCCGGCATAGCCGAGCGAGCGGAGAGCGTTCTCCACCGTTTTTCCCTGCACATCGAGAATCGCCGAACGGAGCATCACGTTAACTTCAGCCTTGAACATCATAGAAGTCAGAAGTATAGAAATGAGAAGAATGAAGCGGAAAAGATCATATCGTCACCCCCACACACCCGCCGACTTCCCCCACTCTACGAACTCTCCCACTCTACGAACTAAAAGCCAGTCAAAAGGAAAGTCTGCACAACCCCCATCGCAACCCCGGGAAGAACCCATCAATCCCCACTCTACGAACTCTAACAAACTCTCCCACTCTACGAACTAAATATCAAACGGCGTCTCTTCCGGTTCCTCCATCGTCTCTTCGTCCTCTTCGTGGCGGAGGATGTGGAAGAGTTGGCGCACGATTCCGTAGACAAGATACAACACCATGAAGGGAAATATCCCTTTCCCTTTCGTAACGATAATCGCTATGATGCCGAGCAGAGCAACGATAAACTTTAGCGGGGCCTCTCTGACGGCTCTGGGGGACGGTTTCGGGAACGTATCGTATCGGATTGTGCTGACCATCAGCAGGGAGACGCCGATGGTGATGATGGTGATCAGGGCAGGACGGAGTCCGACGGGAGGGATTGCATCGTCGGAAAGGTGGTGGAAGACGAGATAGCTGATCGTGGTGAGGGCACCGGCCGGGATCGGAAGACCGAGAAAATAGTCCTTGTCGAAACCGGTAAGCTGCACGTTGAACCGGGCCAGACGGAGAGCGCCGCAGATTGCCGGGAGTCCGGCGATCACCATGCCGATCTCCTCCCAACGGTGAAAAAAGGCTGCATAGAGGATATAGGAGGGGGCCACACCGAAGCTGACGACGTCGGCCAGCGAATCGAGTTCCACGCCGAACTCCGAACTTGTCTTCGTCAGACGGGCCATGGCGCCGTCGAGTCCGTCGAAGATCACCGCCAGGACGATGAACCAGGCGGCCACGACGTACTCCCCTTCGGTCGCCTTGACGATGGCGACGAAGCCGCTGAAGAGGTTCATGGATGTGAACAGGCTCGGTATCACCGAGCGGGTAACACGTATCGGCACGTTGCTCCTGGTCTTGTTCCCGACAGATGACGTTTGCAGAGCGAATGAAGGGGCGGCAGACGTTCCGGAGGAGAGGCGAAACGCGCACTCCTCACTTTCGCTCCCTGCATTCCGCCTTTTGCGCTAAAATACCGACTCTGCGGGAACTGTGCGGAATCAAAGGATCTCATCTTCCACGGGCATCCGGCAGATAACCGTGACGCCACCGACGACGCGGTCTCCCGGTTTGACGAGTATCTCCATGTCGGGGGGGAGGATCAGATCGGTCCGGCTGCCGAACTTGATCATCCCGAAGCGTTCTCCCATCTCCACCCGGTCGCCGACTTTCAGCGGACAGACGATGCGGCGGGCGACCGAGCCGGCGATCTGTTTCATCAACACCCGGAAATGAGCCCCCTGAATGCCGATATGCGTCCGCTCGTTTACCTCCGACGATTTGTCCTTGAAGGCGGGAATGAACTTTCCCTTGTGATATTCCATGTGGTCGACCGTGCCGGAGATCGGGTTGCGGTTGACGTGGACGTCGAGGGGGGAGAGGAAGATCGCCACCAGCTTTGCCGGACCCTTGTGGTACTCGGTGTCTTCCACGTCGTGGACGAGAAAGACTTTTCCGTCGGCCGGTGAGATGACCGCCAGTTCTTCCGCGTCCGACGGAAGCATCCGGTCGGGATCGCGGAAGAAATAGAGGGTGAAGGAGGTCAGCAGCAGGCCGAGCGCGACCATGCCCCACCGGATGACGGGCAGCTCGATGAACAGGCCGACGATAATCATTCCGACGGCGACCAGAAGCGTGATGACAAGGACGTCGAGACCGTAGCGTGACAGTTTCATAGATAGAGATCGTTCAACGATAATATCACGCGAATTTATCCTTTCTCCGCGGAAGAATTGTCCTCTTTTCGGAACCGGATGCCGAATAACGGCTGATGAGAGAACTTCGATCCGCGCCGATCCGTTCCATCCGTCCGATCCGTGTACGATCTCCCGGAAACGCCGGGACCGATCTACCGAAGCCCATGTGTCCAGATGAAGCTGACGACCGGCATGACCGGAATTGAGGATGGCTCGTCCTCGCCGGTATCGATCAGCAGCCAGGCGGCACCGAAGTCAAGAGCCCAGGTTCTGCCGAACCAGCGGGCTGTGGTGATGATCGGTGCGGTCCCGACCGTTTTCATGTAGATCCCCTCGGCCGCCAGTTTCCACCGGTCTCCGATCCGCCAGTCTCCCCCCAGAGCGATGATCGGCGCCTCCTTCGGAAATTCGTCGATCAGTCCGGCTGCCGGATCGACCAGTGTGGTGTGACGCTTGAAGGCGTAGCCGCCGGTCAGCGAAATGCGCCGATCGTCGTCGCCGTAGCTGAGTGCGCCGTAGAGGGTGGGGGCGATAATTCTCGAATCATCCTCCGGTGTGCTCTCCTCCTCGAAAAAACTGGCCCCCCACTGGAAGCCTGCAGCGACCAGGAGTTTCCCGCTCAGACGGAGATTTCCCTTCAGCCCGATCGAGTAGGCTCCGAACGCGTCTCCGCTTGTCCCTCCCCAGTCGTCCGGCAGCGGAGGAGCTCCCCCGGCAAGGATCATGATGTTGTCGGTGACCGCATAGCCCCCCATCAGTCCCAGCAGGTCGTAGCTCCCCAGCACAAGCGTTCCCTCCGGCGGAATTACCGCATTCGGCACGGCGACCGTCCGGAAGGTTGTCGGGTCGGGATAGCGGTCGGCTCCGAAGCCCCCTCCCCGTCCATGAACGGCAACGGTTACCTCCTGCCCGTCGGCAAGTGTCAGGACAAGCGGGACGGAGAAAAGACCGAGCGTATCGGGAAGGAAGCCGAGGGAGAGGGAAATCGATTCTCCGGCGGCGATCGTTCTGCCGCCGAGCGATTCGTTCAGCGAAAAACGTTCCCCGTTCGGTCCGCGCAGTTCCGCCGAGATGATAGTGACCGGCAGGGTTCCGACCGACCGGAGGAATGAGCCGATCGTCGAATCGTTCCGGCTTCCGACTTCTCGTTCTCCGAAGTCGATCTCCTCTGCAGCCGGCTTCAACGTTGCTCCAAGAGCCTTTCCGGTCAACCGTGCGGAGAGCTGACCGACATCGGTCCGCATCAATGCGACTGAGGCTTTTTCTCCGACTGAGGTGGGGGCGAAGCGGAACTCAACCGAGTATGTGGTGCCGGGAGGGACATCGAACGGAGGGAGAGGGGAGACGAGCGTGAAGCTTCCGGCCTCCCCTTCGACGATGTCGATCGCTTCCACGCGCAGAGGTGCATCCCCCCGATTCTCCAGAAATCCCGTGACGACCGAATCGGTCATGCTTCCGACGTTCCGGTTCCCGAAATCGACATCGACGAAGCGGGGGTCGGCCTTGCCGAGAATGGTCCAGAGATCATCCGACTTGTCGCTGCCGGAGCTTGCTCCCAGCTCGGCGATCTTCACACCGTAGCCGTAGCTCCAGGCCAGACGCGATCCGTCGGGAGAAAACGCCATGCTGATGCCGACCATCGATCCGGTGTCCCGTGCGGTCGAGAGAATTGCGCCGCTCGCGGCATCCCGAACGCTGATCTCCCGGGCCGAACCGTATGGTTCGACCGTGGCGGCGAGCGTTCCGTCCGGACTGTAGGCCAGGCGGAGAGCGGAGCGGGAGCTTGACTTGTCGCCGTATTCCGTCCGGACCTCCCCTGTCCGGTAGTCGGCGATGCCGGGACGTCCGTCTCGCCAGACGATGACGCCCGATTCGTCCGGGGCAAACCGGGCACCCTTGTAGCCGCTGGTGTTCTTGCCGATCAAGACCGGAGATGCGTCGAGATCGTGGGCTTCCAGATCCCAGAGCAACATCGTATCGGCATCGTCCGGAACGGCGGCCACGTATGTGCCGGAGCGGGAGAAGACGGCGGAGTAGGCGGGGCGTTCGGTCAGCATTTCCCGTTTCGTACCGGTCCCCGCATCCCACAGACTCACACCGTCGCGGGCGGCGGTCAGGATCGTCTTTCCGTCGGGAGAGAACTGGGCGGTGAAGACGCTTCGGCGCGGATCGCCGATTGTGGTGAGGACCCGTCCGCTTTTGCTGTCGAGAACACCGAGGACTTCTCCTCCGTCTTTCGTGATTTTCAGCAGGACCTGATTGCCGTTCGGCGAGAAGGAGGAGGTGATCGCATCCTCGGTCATGTAGCCGTGGACGTTCGCCTCGCCGCCGCTGACCCACCAGAGGACCTTCCCGGTGTTTGCATCGAGCATGTAGTTGCCGCAGAGGATGAAGCGTCCCGTCGGATCGTATTCCACGCTTCGAGGCGTCGGATCCTTATAGGAGACCAGCGGATCGCCGGTCACTTGCCGGCTTCTGACGAAGGCTCCGGTCCGTGCGCTCCAGAGACCGAATGTCCCGGCCGGGGTTCTGGTCCCGCCGATCATGATCGAAGTGTCTCCCATGTAGCCGACGATGAACTCTCCGGTCGGATCCATGCTCCAGAAATGTTTTTCCACCGGAAGATGGGCGATGCGGGTTGCTTCGTTCTCTCCCCCGATCACCGTCACGCGGGCAAGACATTCGTCGCTCGGCGTTCCCGGAACGTGCCACGGGTAGATCCCTCCGGTAACTCCTTCGGCAATTGTTGTCCAGGTCCTTCCGGCGTTGATGCTGTATTCAAGCCGGACCGGAGTTTCCGGGGGGACTCCGTCCCAGGTGATCAGTCCCCGTTCTCCCGCATTGAACACTTCTCCTCCGTTCGGTGCCACCAGGTGGATCGGAATCGTCTCACCTTTCACTCCGCTTCGGCGGACAACGAGGGTTGTGGCGTAGCAGGAACTCTGAACCCGCCACTGGTCCACGGCATTATCCGCCGAGCGGCTGCCGGAGCGGACGCTCAGCGTTCGGGACTCTCCGGCCCCGAGCGTCAGGGGGAGCGGAGGGAGATCAAGGACGAATTCATTCCTGCCGGGAAGGTGTTCTATCCGTTCGATGGTGACCGGGGCTCCCGGCGCGGTAAAGGTGACGCTCGCCTCGGACATCGTCGAGTCGAAGAAGAGGACCGGGGGAGTGATCGAGAGTCGGGGAATCGATTGTTCCGGTGCGGTGTATGCCGATCTGTTGACCAGCTCGGGCGAAGTCCAGGAGAGGAGCACTTCACGTTCCGGGTCGCAGTCGGGTCCGCTTCGCCAGGTCATGCGGCAGGGCTCGCCTCCGCGCGCTCTGTAGAGCAGGGCGCGATAGATTGCCCGGGCCTCCTCCACGGTCGTCACGTTCTCGAACCATGCGCCGCCGGTCTTCTCGCTGATCTGCTTCAGGACGTCGGGGGCCCGCATTCCGAGCGTGACGCAGAAGATGACCGCACCGATCTCTTTTGCCCGGGCGATGATCGGCTCCGGATCGCTTTTGCTCAGTCCGTCGGTGAGGAAGATCAGAACGGGACGATGTTTTGCTTTCGCGAGAAGGGGGAGAGCGCCTGCCGGGGAGGAGAGGATCGCTGCGTCGTAGTTTGTGCCGCCGCTCGGCTTCAGACCTTCGGCGGCCGAGCGCAGCAATCTCCGGTCGGTCGTCAGATCGGCAAGCACGAAGGCGTGGTCGTCGAACGATGTGATGCCGCACTCGAAGGAACCGTCGGGAAGCGCATCGATCCAGGCGTCGGCCGCCGCCCGGGCAAGCTCGATGTTCGGTATCCGTCCCCCCCTGCCGACGCTCGCCATCGAACCGGAAATGTCGACGGTCAACAGGGCGGAAATCTCGCCGGAGGGGTCTCCGCCCGGACAGGAAAACGAGATGATCTCCCGTCCGACGCCGTTCTCTTCCACCCG
>CBFGQN010000036.1:0-13652 GCA_965650895.1 uncultured Ignavibacteria bacterium
TTCCTCTTCTCCTTCATCGCGGAAAATGTCGGGTATGCTCCGTCCGGCTCTCTCTTCGATCATCCGGTCCAGATCGACAAACCGTCCGTTCCGTCGCTCCGCAAGCAACGGCCCGACAGTCGATTTCCCGCTTCCCGATGGTCCGATAAGCCAGAGAATCATAGCGATGCGAGCTCGGATAAAACAGCGTCGGCCGCCTCAAGCGTGGCGGCAATATCCTCATCCCGATGAGCAACCGAAAGGAACCACGCCTCGAACTGCGACGGCGGCAGATAGATGCCCCGGTTCAACATGCCGTGAAAGAACCTGGAGAAGAGAGACGTATCGCTTGCCGTCGCCTCGTCGAAATCCCTTACCGGTCCTTCGGTGAAGAAAAGGGTAATCATCGAGCCGACCCGATTGACGACCGCCGGAATATCATGTGCAGCGGCCATGCTTTGCAACGCTCCGGCTATCCGTTCTCCCCTCTGCTCAAGTCCGGCATACGGATCATCCTCGATCAACGCCCGCAACGTCGCCAGTCCGGCGGCAACCGCCATCGGGTTTCCGGAGAGGGTGCCGGCCTGGTAGATCGGTCCGACCGGCGACACGCGTTCCATGATATCCCGTCTGCCGCCGTAAGCCCCCACGGGCAATCCCCCTCCGATCACCTTGCCGTAGGTATACATATCGGGGATAATGCTGTAAAGAGATGCCGCTCCTCTCCGAGCCACGCGGAAGCCGGTCATCACTTCGTCGAAGATCAACACCGTCCCCTCAGCCGTGCAGAGATCGCGCAACTCGGTCAGGAACTCCACCGAGGAAGGGACAACCCCCATGTTGCCGCCGATCGGCTCGACAATGACCGCAGCGATCTCCCCTTTGTTCTCGGCAAAGAGTCTGCGCACCGACTCGATATCGTTGAACCGCGCCACCAGCGTATCGGCGGCCGTGCCCGGAGTCACCCCCGGAGAATTCGGTTCGCCGAGTGTCAGCAGACCACTTCCGGCCTTGATGAGGAAGGAGTCGCCGTGACCGTGATAGCACCCCTCAAACTTGATAATTCCGTTCCGCGACGTAAACCCGCGTGCCACCCTGACCGCCGACATCGTCGCTTCGGTGCCGCTGGAGACAAGCCGGACCATGTCGAGTCCCGGAATCAGTCCGGTCAGCAGTTCGGCCATCTCCACTTCAGCTTCCGAAGGAGCGCCGAAACTTGTGGCCAGCTCCAGTTGCTTCCGCAGGGCCTCCAGCACCCGCTCGTCTCCATGCCCCAGAATGAAAGGTCCCCACGAACCGACGTAATCGATATAATCGTTCCCGTCCACATCGGTCATCCGGCACCCGCGGGCCGAGGCAAAGAAGACCGGATCACCCCCGACTCCGCCAAAAGCGCGAGCCGGCGAGTTCACGCCGCCGGGAATCACCGCTTTTGCTCGTGAGAAGAGAGAGGTGCTGATTGTTCTGTTTGGCATACGTGCAGTTGTTTCGCTCATCATCCCGTATTGTTCTTCGACTCCCCTCGTGCGAGCCGTTGTTCGACTTGTCAATAGCAGTATCTGCCGGAAACATTGATCCGGCCGGCGTGTTATCCCCAACATTTGGGGGAGCTCCGGTCCTGTTCCGAACACCCGGTTTTTCACAACCTACTAACTCCGCCGGTTTCTCCCCTATGCGATTCGTTTCGACGAAGGAAAATTTGATCTCCACGAATCATCGCCGTAAATTAGCCGGTTCCTGTTTCCTTCTCTCCATGACGGAGCAACCGACATTGCAACAGCAGCATGCGAAATGCGGCGAAGAGAACGGGTACGGACCTGCGCTTCCTGCAAACGTATCGACACATCAGAGATCAATAGAGATCGGGGATAGTTCGTCTACAGGACCCTCTGTCCACCGGATGGCGATAAAGGACTTCTATGAAACCACAGATATCGAGGTTACGTGCTATGCAAATTCTGAAACCGGTTTTTGCCTTCCTTCTTTTTACCGCATCGACCCACTTCCTTCTTGCTCAGAACAAAGAGGAGTGGAAGCGTCCCGCACCCGATTACAGCAAGCCGGCCACGTTCGTTCATGAACTGAACCGTCTGGCGATCGAGATCATCAAAATCGACGGATTTACTCCCGGAAGTGCGGCAAGGAACTATACTTACGCCAACGTGGCGGCATACGAGGCGGCTCTGCCCGGATTTCCGGAGTGCCGATCGCTGGCCGGTCAGTTCAACGGTCTGACCCCGGCTCCCCAGCCCGAAAAAGGACTCAAGTACGACTGGCGCGTCACGGCGATCTCCGCCTATCAGAACACGCTGCCGAACCTGATCTACCGGCGCTACATGTCCGACAGTGCAGCCGAAGCATACTACGGGATCCTCGCCGATATGGGAGTGGCGCCCGATGTCATTGAACGATCCAAAGCATACGGCAAAGCGGTTGCACAGCACATTATCGAGTGGATGTCGAAAGATAACTTTGTGAAGATCGGCGCGAAGACACGTTATGAAGTACCGATCTTTCCGGGAGCGTGGGAACGGACTCCTCCGGCATTCCACGATCCGGTCGATCCCTACTGGAATGAACACCGGCCGTTCGTCATAGACTCGGTAAGCCAGTTCCTTCCTCCCCCGCCACCGGAGTTCAGCACAGATCCGGACTCCGATTTCTACAAGATGGTCTATGCCGTCTATGAGTCGGACAAGAATGCTACGCAGGAGCAGCGTCTGATCGCCCAGTTCTGGGACTGCAATCCGATCCACTCCCATTTCGACGGTCATTTCATGTACAACACACGTCAGGTCAGTCCGGGCGGACACTGGATAAGTATTGCCTCGATAGCGGCCGAGAAGGCCGAGATCAATATGATGGAATCGCTTGAGATGTACGTGCAGGTCTCCGCAGCCCTGGCCGACGGGTTCATCAGCGCGTGGGACGGGAAGTACAAGTATGATCTGATTCGTCCGGTCACCTACGTCCAGAAGTATATCGATTCCACCTGGCTCCCCTACATCGAGACACCGCCGTTCCCTGAGTGGACCAGCGCACACAGCACGATTTCCGCCGCTGCGGCCGCAGTCCTGACTCACAGATTCGGCGACGACTTCGGGTTCGACGACTGGACCGAAGCCTATCTCGGTCTTCCTGTCCGCACGTTCAAATCGTTCCGTGAGGCGGCAATGGAGGTCACCTGGAGCCGTTTCTGGGGGGGAATCCACTATCGCGAAGCATGCCTCAACGGTACGGAAAAAGGATGGGAACTTGGAGAGTACGTGATAGCGAACGTACAGACACGGAAATAGCTGGAAGTCCGGACGACAATGGTCGTTCGTAACGGATATGATAACGGCAATGGAGCTTTGTAGCTCCATTGCCGTTTTTCTTTTTCCTGCCGGACCCCGCCTTCGATACGCCTCACAGCGGAATAAAGGCAGTCATGTTGAAACCGCTGTTCCCGAGCCCATCAGGCTCGTCTCCGAGAAAGAGATTCAGTCTCCAGGTAATCCTGTTGGTCCAGAACCCGAGTCCGATCTCCGGCTGAAGTGTAAACACGCTCCGATCCTCCCCTATATAGACTCCTCCCCCCAGCCCAACCGTAAAGATACCGTGCGTATACCAGGCCGTCAACCGGGGTGCGATCACCGGATGTTCGCCGACGATCACCTCCACCGAAGCCCCGGCAGACGTCACGTAGTACGCCTCGTTGTGTTCTTTCAGACTCAGCAGGACTCCGACGCCTCCCTCAACGGCAAATCCCCCTCCGGTATGCAGACCGATCAGGGGTCCGAACGATCCGGCTTCCTCAAATTCCTTGAACTGCCCGTTTGCACGCGAGCCTGAAACGATGAGCAGTGTCGATACCGACAGGATACACAGTACCGACCGACGGGAAAAGCGCATGAAAGTCCTCCGCAACAGGTTGATCCGTTTGAAAGGGGACGTCCCCTTTCAGCAAGAGTCGGCTGTCGAAGAAAAGAGAACGTGCAACGGCCTGATATGCCGTCGCTCAGTCGGCAGCCTCTGCGCAGGCGATTGTCCTCCCTCTCTCTTCGATACCGGGTCCCCCTCTACAACCTCTTTTTTCAATAGATAATTCCCGGATCAAACTCCACCCGCCGGCTTTTTCCCTTCAGCAAGACATGCTCTTCCCGATTCCACTCCTCGAACTCTCCGGTCCGGCGGAACGGCTCGAACCCGGCATCGCGGATATAGTATTCCATAGCGTCGGCATCCATCCGATAGGTGACGCCGCTTGCGGAGACGACGTTCTCCTCGAACATCACGCTTCCGAAATCGTCCGCTCCGTACCAGAGAGCAGCCTGGCCGATTTCCGGTCCCTGCGTCACCCACGAACACATGATATGAGGGATGTTGTCGAAGAAGATGCGGGAGATCGCCTGCATCCGCAGATACGTCGACCCGGCCTGGTCGGTCGCCTGAAGCTTCAGACTGTCGGCCTTGCGGTAGGGCCAGGAGATAAACACCTTGAACGGAGAGACTTCGTCCTGGAGCTGACGGATCTTTGCCATGTGGGCGAATTTGTCCCGCGTCGTCTCCCGCATACCGTAGAGCATCGTCACCGAAGCATGCATCCCGAGCTTGCCGACCTGGCGCATCGTCTCCAGCCAGTAGGAGGCGCGACTCTTCTTGCGCGAGACGCGCCGCCGGACGCGATCGACCAGAATCTCCGCTCCGGCCCCCGGCAGCATATCAAGCCCCGCTTCTTTCAATCGCGAAAGCACACCGGCAATCTGTTCCGGCGTTCCGTCCGGACAGAGCCCGAGGACTTCGTCGACCGACAGACAGTTCAGATGGATCTGGGGCCATTCCTGCTTGAACCACTCGAACGTTCGGATGTAGTACTCGATCGGCAGGTTCGGGTTCACTCCCCCCTGGAACAGGACCTGTACCCCTTCGGCCGCCGAGAGCGTGTTCATCTTCTCGCGAATCTCCTCACGGTTCAGCGTATACCCCTCGTCGTGCCCTTTACGCTCCGGGTCGTGGCTCCGATAGAATCCGCAGAAACTGCAATCGACATTGCAGACGTTGGTGTAGTTCAGGTTCATCGCCACGATGTAGCTGACCCGGTTTCCCGGATTCATCCGGGTCCGGATGGTGTGGGCAACCTCTCCAAGCTCAGTCAGGTTCGCCTCCTCGTAGAGCCGTTCGGCATCGTGAAGCGAGATGCGTCGTCCGGACTCGGCCCGCGAGAGTATCCGGTCGACGCCATAGGTTCTGTTGTAGGGAACGACTTCCGGCGTCCAGCGACCGAAGGAGGTCGTCCCGCCGGTATGGAGTCCGCGAAGATCCTCCCCCCGCTCGTTCCGCTGGGCAAACTCCACGCGGGCATCGGGAAGCAGACCGAGATTGCTTGCCACCCGGAAGAACTCCTGCATTCCGTTCCATGCCGAACGGTTCAGGTTGAACTGGATACGCTCGTCCAGATAATCGGCCACATCGGCAACCGGCATATCGTGTTCGCCGGCCCAGTCGGCGATGATCTGGTGCTTGCGGGCAAGTCCGTCCCAGAACCGGTGGTTCAGTCGCGAAACGATCTCATCGGTCAGCACGCCCGGATGGGCGGCCCAGACGGCAAAGACAAAGGGTTCGCCGGTCAGACGTTTCCAGGCATCGCCGAGATCGTGCCGGTACTTGAAGCGTTTGGAGTGGGCGAAGGCGACGTCGGCGATCAACAGACCGGCATCGGTGCCGCCGATCAGCTCAAGAATTTCCCTGGCGGGAAGCCGGACGAAAGGAATGTTCGACATGCCGATCGATTCCAGATAGATCCGCGCAAGGATCACCGACGTGCGACTTGCACTGTCGACGTAGAGGCGTTCGATCCGATCGAGCGGGACCTCGCTGACGATCACCACCGAATCGACCCGACCGTTGGCTCCGATGCAGGGACCGGGAACAACTTCAAGTCCGCCGATCTCCGCCAGGGCGGCAACCGGAAGCAGGGCGATATCGGCCTCCTCCTCTACCAGTTGCCGTGCCCCTTCACTCGGGACCACATACTCGAAATCGAAGAAATCATCCTCGGCAACCTCGATCGTCAGGGGGAGGGAATTCAGGAAATCGGCGGCAACCACTTTCAATCTGGAGCGTTTCCGCTCCGGAACCGGGCGGACGGTTTCGGCACGGGAGAGATAACGGCGAGCGGATTCTGATGTATACATAATCTGATGTCGTTGAAATCGGCCTCGATACGGGCTCAACATAGCGAAGAGGAAGCTACCGAACAATCTCGGATGGTGACGAACCGGCAGGGGGCATCCGTTTCGGTTCACACTTTTGAATGTTCCGGGGCTTGCACAACGTCCGGAACAATTCTAACTTTGCCGTTCCTTTGAAAGAATCGGGCCCGTAGCTCAGTTGGGAGAGCGCTAGAATCGCACTCTAGAGGTCGTCGGTTCGATTCCGATCGGGTCCACGGAGACAAGGCAGGAGAATCCGCAGCAGCGGAGAGAATTCAGGAGTGGTTTTTCCTTTTTTGAATTTTTCATTTTGCCTTTTGAACTTCTCCGGCATACTGCCCTGTGGTGTAACTGGCAACACGTCTGACTCTGGATCAGAAGAGTCCAGGTTCGAGCCCTGGCGGGGCAACAAGGGAATGAAAAACTCAATGGTGATTTCTCCTTTTTGAATTTTTCATTTTGCCCTTTGAATTGAAGAAAGGATGCCGCGTTCGTCTAGTGGTTAGGACGCCGCCCTCTCACGGCGGTAACACGAGTTCGAGTCTCGTACGCGGTACAGGGAAGAGCCTCGATTCTTTATGGAATCGAGGCTCTTATCGTTTTTGGGGAGCACGATCGGTTCTCCGGACTGAGTGTTGTCGACACACAACACCGCAGACCGGCATGTTTCAACGGCCTGCAATCATCGGTTAGTGCTCGTTCTGCGGTCGAACGGGGCAGTTCAGCAGCCGCACGCCCTCCCCGCGATGCCTTGTCACGGCCTGACGGAACGGCTTGTCGACCCACGACGATAACGCGTGCAAGCGGAAGCCAACTCCTGAAACTTGTCGATAGCGCCGTAGACGCCAAGGCCGATGTCCGTCGCGAGTTGATCCAGGCTTACCATGTTGTGCGTCATGAACACCATTACCGAGCCGTCGCTTGGATCCGCGCGCCACCAACCTCCGTACGAGCCCGGCCACCCGACTGCACCAACGCCGCCGCCACAAGGGATTGACATTGCCATTTCCGACTCGACTACGACGGCAACGCCCATTCCGAAGCCATGGCCGGCTGCAAAGATTGGAACGCCTAACATCTCAGAGTTGGCACGCTGGTAGTCCGTCAAACGATTGCGAGTCATCAGTTCGACCGACTCCGGCCTCAAGATCCGGACGCCATCGACGACACCACGACCGATAAACACCCTCGCAAAGGTAGCGTAGTCATCCGGTGTTGACCAAAGACCCTGGCCGCCGGACATGTAGGTCATGTCATTCGGGCGTTCAGGGAGCGCAGCACCCCCCGGAACGGCATTCAGCGGGCTCAAATGCCCGGTGTCGTCAAAGCCGCATGCTCCGGCACGTCGGTGCCGCTTTGAGCGCGGCACGGTGAAGCTTGTGTCATTCATGCTCAACGGACCAAAGATCCGACGCCGCAGTACTTCACCAAGCGGTTCATCTTCGATTCGGGCGATGAGCAGACCAAGCAGGTCAGTCGAACGACCGTAGTGGAAAGCGGCTCCCGGTTGGTCGATCAACGGCAACGCGGCCAGCCCGGCAATCCAGGCATCCGGCGCTACCTCGGTGTCAATGTCTCCGCCCAGGGCCTCCGCGTATGCACGTGAGATCGGGCCGACATGGAAATCAGCGTAGGTAAGTCCTGATCGATGTGTCAACAGATCTTCGAAAGTGATTTCGCGTTTTGCGGGGACGGTGTCGTCGAGCGGACCATCGGGTGAGAGCAGAACGCGCATGTTGGAGAACTCCGGCGCCCAACGGGTTATTGAATCGTCCAACGCAAACCGACCTTCCTCCAGCAGCATGAGCGCTGCCGCAGAAGTGATGGGCTTCGTCATGGAGGCGATACGGAACAGAGTATCACGTTCGACCGGAAGCTCATTGTCAAGATCACGACAACTGATTGCGGCACTCTGAACCACTTCGCCATCGCACCAGAGGAGCGTTGCTGCTCCGGCGATCTCACCCGCTTCGACCGATGCGGTGATAGCGGCTGCGATTGGGTCCTCTTCCGAAAATTGTGATGTCATATCGAGATCGGTTAACGGATGAACGAAGCCACAAACCGCAGCCTCAATGCTCAACTACGGGAACTCCAGTGAGGAGGCAACGCACCATGAACGGAGTAAGGGTCTCGCGGTCTGATCTGAAGGTGAATTCAATGCGCGTCGGTACAAAACGTGTGAGATATCAGGGCAGCCCTCAGCATGACAGAAGCGTGCAGCCGCGGGTGAGGTTGCAGATATATCCGCACACCCCGTGTGAGCCGTGCCGGGAGGAGCAGCCGTTATCCACGTCCTCGTCCTGAACGATCGCGAGTCGCACCCTCATCCCTCCCCTCACTTGCCTCCGACGACGGCAGTTCTCGTCCCTGAAACAGACGTTCCCGGAACTGATCCTCGTACGAGGCAAGGAGCTGTTCACTGATGGCCAGGCGCAACTCGCTTACGAACTCCCGAACCAGATTCCGATCCTCGCGCCGTACTTCCAGTACCATCTCCGCGGGATGCTCAAACACCAGGCCCGGAAGGTCTCCTTCCCCAATCAACACGTCGAAGGCTCTCAGGTCGGCCGCGGTCAAGACAAGGGATTCACCGAACCGCCAGCGACGCCACACACGCCGGATGTCGGCACCGGCGAGTGCAGAGAGTGGAAGGGCGACCTCTCGTATGGTGGTCAGTTCGCGGTCAGTGCGGATCTCACGGCCAACCCGGCTGATTTCGCGGCTCGTACGCCATTGAATGACGAGTTGCTCGCCGTTCAGGTAGAGGAGGCCATGAAGTTGATCTCGCGTCGAGGTTACTTCCCGACCGTTGATGACGCCATGTTCCCTGTGGAGAACAAAGGGAAGCGCGGTATTGTGCAGCATAAGGTGCTCAGCGTAGGTTGCTCTGTAGACGGCAGACAAGGGGTCTGCCTGTGTTTATTCAGTCTGCATAACACGACACGGCCCCGCATTCTGTCGGATACGACCGTGAGGTTCTTCTGCAAGTGCATGGGCGTACCGCCACTTCGATCCACTCCGATACGTAATCCCCGAATGCACAAGAACCGGTCCTCCAAACAGGCTTGGGTCGGAGTATTCGACCTGGCCGGAATGAGGCGTCTGCCGCTATCGGCAAACATAGACAGGGGACATCGTAATGGAAGAACTTAGTAAAAACGCTCCTAAATCGGAAAGGCATCGAAGAGACCGGGATTGAACGGGTATCTCACGAGTCACAAACGAGAATTATCGGACAATCATAACTGCACCAACTGACACTGTCTGCTCTCTCTCTCTCGACCGTCAGGTTTTGGTCGTAAGGAATACACAGGCGGTATCGATCCGGTGCCGATCATTTCGGCCTCCCTTCCTCTCATTTTCTTTTCTCCTCCACCGCAACAGTTGTTCCGTTTCGGCCATTTTTCTCAGACCTGCTATTTTCAGTTAACGACATCGACTTATAGTACGACAAGGTGCTGACTATGCGACCCCGTGTACACACAATTCGCGAAAGCGTCGAGGAACTGAACGAGCTACGTCACTTCTATGAGGGGACGGTCGAGGAGCTGAAGCTCGGCTTCCTCAGGTATCTGAAGGAACATCCGAACAACCCTCTTGCCGACGCCGCCGAGTATGTCGGCATCACCACACGGCGCGGACGTTACTGGTGGGGAAGCTACCGGAAAGAAGGATTGCGCGGATTGCTGTCGCGGCGGGCGTGGGGACGTGAAGATCTTGAGAGGAAAGCTCTTCCCGTTCGGGCTGAACTTTCCTCTCAACAAGCAAACTCTCGACTCTCTTCTCAATCTGTTGTTGACTATCCTGCATTTCTGAATGCTATTGCCGAGATAGCAGGAATACACGATCTCATTGAATGGAGTCGGGCCCTGGGCAACATCATTATTGATCACTTTCTTGAGGTTGACTACTCGGTGGTCAGCATTCGATCCAACATCGACCTTAGCGGAAGAACGAGCAAGGACCAGCGGATGGTTCTGCGCCAGGGCAAACAGTCATCGGGAGAAATGGTAGAAGACTTCCAGTCGCTAGAGACGAATCGGCCGAACTACGAAGTCATTATTGAACAGGGCCAGCGACATGGCTTCACCTTTAATCGGTTCCACTTTCCCCCTCTTGGATTTGACTTCTTTTTGAAAAAGGGTCGACGGACAGAACGGAAGATCGGTTCATCCGATGGCCCAAGCATTTGTGTAGGCAGCCTTCTCCTGTTCCGATACAAAGAACTTGACGCATTCTCTGCTGAAACAACCGACATCGTTGAACGCCTCCGTCCCTTTTTCACCTTCATCTATACGGATTTTATAGCCCGCCTCCAACAGGATGCACCCGGCATAGAATCTTCGAATCAACTCATCGACCGCATCAGAGGAGAAATACATATCACCAGTCGGGAACAAGATGTCCTGTGTTTGTTGTTAACGGGATATTCGGAAAAACGTATAGCTGAAGCACTGCATATCTCGCCCAAAACGGTTGAAAGCCACATTCATTCTATATACAGAAAAACGGGCGTGACAAAGATGAATGAACTTTTTGCCCGTTATCAGTATCAGTTGCCGATTAGCAATCCCTCGAAAAACAGTGCACAATAGCACATTTGAATTCAGTTATGACTATTCGAAGTTGTTTCGACTGTTTTGTTCTTCCGTTTTTCAGGGATTTCCCTCATAGATTTACTCCTTCGCTTGGGCGTACTTTTGTACCGTCTTCATAGATAAACGCTGCGGGCTGTTTTGCTCCGGCAGGCAGTCCGCAGCCCCCTTTTTTCAGGCTGGTATGAGGCCGGTTATAACTCCTTATAAGGGTTATGACTAATTCTCCCTTACTCATTCCGGGAAATCCCCCATAGAACGGTGTTGGTATTCCCCCCTTTCTTTGTAGGACCAACAACAACCGTCCTACATAAACAATGGGGAAAATCTATGAAGACGGCTTTTGAGGGAATAGTATCCCTTGCGCTTTTTGTTCTTTTACATGCATCAGTTTTTGCTCAGTCGGGCCCGCCAGTTACTGGAGCTACACTAGTAGGTACCTACTCAGTACACGGTACCGCAGACAACGGCCATCCATATCTGGATCAATCGACCGACAGCAAGGAGTTTATTGTCGAAGGTACCGCATGGTTGGTGGGAGGGGAAACCATCATTTCCCTGAACCTCAACACCATGGCCTTTCCGGAAGACTGTGACTGGGCCGAAACGATTGCACTTAGCACCTTGGTGCATGAAGCGGCTGTCGACGGAATTCGCCGGGCCATCGAACTCGGGTACGTTCTCTGTTCGTCGAGCTGTCCTTCAGGAAGCAGCATCAAGGTCTACTATCCGACATGCGTCAATCGGAATATCAACGGCTCGTGTCCGGTTCTGACTGCCGAGCCGTCATCGGACTTCAGTTATAACACGTACGATGTCTGTTGTGAAGGAGGAAGTCCGACAATTACTTTGATATCGAAAACGTGCGGAAGCTCGAACTGCGGAACCGGATATCAGCGGACGTGCGGAAGCTGATCGGAAAAAGTTTTTTGAAATCTCGTGGCTGAGATTGGTCTATGCCGTAGCCGTTAACCCGAGTAGCAGGGGAAACCTCCCCCTGTTACTCCCCTCCCAATCGTCGGAAAGGGTAACCGGCCGGGGAACCAAACAGGAGGAAACCGGATATGTGGTGAAAGCTGGTTATCGGAAACAGGGTCGCATCCCTCACTTGTGCGTCTCTGTTCAGGACTCCCGACACATGATCGCTTGCTAGTGGATGTGCAAGCCTGTGTCGGGAGT
The DNA here is from genome assembly GCA_965650895.1 of uncultured Ignavibacteria bacterium. Classification (GTDB taxonomy): domain Bacteria; phylum Bacteroidota; class Ignavibacteria; order OLB7; family OLB7; genus JAGWAZ01. Next base: position 11,951 of record CBFGQN010000036.1, read on the forward strand.
CTTTTTTTGATCGGAAACATACCGGATAGAATAAGCGAGGCCGGAAGAGAAGTTCTCTTCCGGCCTCGCTTGTGTTCGTTCTCTCCCCTCTCTGCCTACTCGCCGGCAACCGGCGTCACTTCGGCATCCTCGTCGACCGGCACAACGGCCACCCCGACCAGACGATCCTTCTCCTTCAGCCGGATCAACCGCACTCCCTGCGTGTTTCGTCCCATTACCCGGATGTCCGAAACGTGCTGGCGAATCGCCATCCCACCCTCGGTCATCAACATCAGGTCATCTCCATCAATCACTTCCTTCAGAGCGATCACCTTACCGGTCTTTTCGGTGATGTTCATCGAGATCACCCCTTTTCCTCCCCGCCGCGTCAGACGGAAATCATCCACCCGGCTTCGCTTGCCGTATCCCTTTTCGCTGGCCACCAGAACCGTGGCGTCGGCCCGCTTGACGGCGATCATCTCGATAACGTAATCTCCTTTCGAGAGGGTCACTCCCTTGACGCCTGTGGCTGTCCGCCCCATATCCCGCACGTCGGTCTCACGGAAACGGACCGCATTGCCGTAGTGAGTGCCGATCAGGATGTCGTTCGTCCCGTCGGTCAGCCGGGCGGAGACCAGCGTGTCGTTCTTCTTCAGATTGATGGCGATGATCCCGGTGGTTCTGATATTGGCGTAGTCCCGCAACGGCGATTTCTTGACCGTCCCGCTCTTCGTCACCATGATGATCGATTCCTCGGTGTCAAAGTCCTTCACCGAGAGAATCACGTTCACGTTTTCATCCTTCTCGATCTGCAGCAGGTTCGCCAGCGATCGTCCCTTCGAGGCACGCCCGGCCTCGGGGAGCTCATAGATCTTCCGGCGGAAGCATCTCCCCTTGTCGGTGAAGAAGACCATGTAGTGATGCGTCGACCCGACAAAGACGTGCTCGATGAAGTCGTCATCCCGCGTCTTCATACCGGTCACCCCCTTCCCTCCCCGGTTCTGGCGACGATAGCCGGAGACCGGGAACCGCTTGATGAAGCCGTTATGGGAGATCGTCACCACCATATCCTCTTCGGCGATCATGTCCTCGACGGTAAACTCCGAATAATCGAAGACGATCTCGGTCCGGCGAGGATCGGCGAAACGCTCCCTGATTCCGGTCAGCTCCTCCCGTATGATCTCCAACTGCAGGTCCTTCGATCCGAGAATCGCTTTCAGCTGTTCGATCAGCTTCAGCGTTTCGCGATACTCGTCGACGATTTTCTGCCGCTCCAGTCCGGTCAGCCGTTGCAGGCGCATATCGAGAATGGCCTTGGCCTGAATCTCCGAAAGCTCGAACCGCTTCATCAGGTTCGCGCGGGCCGTCTCGGCATCCTTCGACTTCTTGATCGTCTCGATCACCTCGTCGATGTTGTCGAGCGCGATGATGTAGCCTTCCAGGATGTGGGCACGACGCTCGGCGGCATCCAGTTCGAACTGCGTCCGCCTGACGACCACTTCGTTGCGGTGCTGAAGGAAGTGATGCATCACCTCCCGCAGATTCAGCACCCGGGGACGTCCCTTCACCAGCGCAAGCATGATCACCCCGAAGGTGTTCTGCATCTGCGTGTGTTTGTAGAGATTGTTCAGCACGATCTCCGGCACGGCATCCCGCTTCAGCTCGATAACCACCCGAAGTCCGTCACGATCCGATTCGTCACGAACGTTTGAAATATCGTCGA
>CBFGQN010000037.1:0-13418 GCA_965650895.1 uncultured Ignavibacteria bacterium
GCGTTGCTTCGCGCATCGCCGCAGGCACGGGCTGGATCAAGTGTTGGTTGGTTGCGAGTCAAGAGTCGAGGGGTGGGAGTCTGATTCAGTAGTTGAATAGTTGAGAGTCGAAAGTCGCACTACTCTTTGCGGCTTTGCTCTTTGCGTTCTTAGCGTGATTCTCCGTGCCGGATATACCCCGCTTCCCCCAATTGTTCCGCAAAGGATGAGTCGGTCGAAAGTTCCCTGCACCGACCGTCCGTCATGACAAACCCCTGATCGATCAGGGGGAGAACATAGTGGGAGTAATGGTCGCTCAGCAGGATTCCCTTCCCGTCGGATGCCGCCTCGCGGATATGACCGGAGAGCCGTTCGATCATAATCGGTGAAAGCCCTGTGAACGGCTCGTCCAGAAGAACGTAATCTCTTTTCAGACTCAGCACGATCATCCCTTCCAGATACCGCCGCTCTCCGGTCGACAGGGAGTCGATGCGGTTGTCGCGAAGCGGGCAAAGCAGCGGGTCGTCCGGAACCGAATGGACGCTTTCGGGTAACAGACGGACGAAACGTTCCAGCCGCATCCTTCCGGGCGTCATGAACTCCTGCGGGAGCCGGGCGATCCGTCGGTACCGTTCTCTCCGTTCCGGTCGGGCAAACCGTCTGCCGTCGATCATCACGATGCCGCTCCGCTGCCGCAGTTCTCCGGCGATCACCTTCATCAGGGTCGATTTCCCGCAGCCGTTTCTGCCGATCAATCCGCACATCTTCCCCTTCTCCACCCGCAGCCAGGCTCCCCGCAACACCGGATGGTCCCGGTACCCGAACTCGATTCCGTCGGCGACAAGTCCCTGTCCCTCCTTCATAACATCACGATCAGGATAACTCCGCAGATCAGGACCGGAAGGGGGAAGAGGATCAGGTAGAGAAAACGGGAGATGCGAAGGTTGTCGTAGAGTGCCCAGTAGTTCTGCCGTCTGAACTCGAAGAAGAGGATCACCGAGGCGAGCGGAGCAGCCCAGCAGAGAGCTTTCGGCAGCACCTCCTCAGGATTCCCTCCGACAACGAGGGGAACCATAAACATCAGCGTGAGGGTGAAGGCGATCAGATAGTAGGATCGGGCAAGGTGGAATATCATGGCTGTTGTCTTTGCTGCCGGGTGAATGTGTGATTCTAAAACCGGAATAAAAAAATCGACCTTCGCAAATCGAAAACCGTACTTCGACATTCGTCGTAGTTGGCTTCGGCGGCACTCGATGTTGCTCGCCGATCTCCGGTGTCCCGGCGTCGGGGTAAACCCGACGGCTACCGGCTGCATGAAATCCTTCATTCGCACATCGCCAATCGTACTTCAATTCGGGATGAGGCAAAGGTTTCTGCCCCCTACGGTCTTCCCATTTCCTCCGCAAACCGCCACACATCCTCGAACGAATTATACATCGGCACCGGCGCAACCCGGATCACGTCCGGCACGCGGTAGTCGGCGATGATTCCCCGTTCCATCAGTCTGCCGACCATCGCTTTCGCATCCTCTCCGATGCGGATCGAGAGTTGGCAGCCCCGCTGCGCCGGATCGGACGGCGTCAGAATCTCGAATCCCTCGCGTTCGTTCAGCAGATACTCCAGATAGCCGGTCAGCTTCTCCGACTTCTCGCGGAGTGCCTTCATGCCTGCCCGGTCGAAGAGTTGCAGTGCGGCCCAGTGGGCGGCCATCGGGAGGATCTGTGCGTTCGAGAGTTGCCAGCCGGCCGCTCCCCGCTGCGGCACGAACTCGCGGGGCATCTCGAAACGGGTGCCGGGATCGTTCCCCCACCACCCGGCAAACCGGGGGAGATCGGGATCGAAGGCGTGACGCTCGTGAACAAAACATCCGCTGACGCCCCCCGGACCGGAGTTCAGATATTTGTAGGTACACCAGACGGCGAAGTCGACATCCCAGTCGTGCAGATTCAGCAGAAGATTTCCCGCCCCGTGGGCGAGATCGAACCCGACGACGCATCCCTGCGCGTGACCTGCGGCGGTGATCTTCTCCATCTCGAACGCCTGTCCGGTGTAGTAGTTCACCCCGCCAAGCATGACGAGTGCAACCTTCTCCCCTTCCCGTTCCAGGTACTCCTCGATGTCTTCGGTCCGGAGCGTTGTCTCCCCCTCGCGCGGCTTCAGTTCGATGATAGCCTTGGCCGGGTCGTAGCCGTGGAACCGGGCCTGGCTTGCAACGGCGTATCGGTCACTCGGGAAGGCGTTCTCCTCGATCACGATCCTGAACCGGTCCTGCGTCGGACGATAGAAGGAGACCATCATCAGGTGGAGATTGGTGGTCAGTGTGTTCATCACTACCACCTCCACCGGTTTCGCACCGACGATCCGGGCTTCGGGTTCGGCAAACATCTCATGGTAGCTGAACCAGGGGTAGGTTGCCTCGAAATGTCCCTCGACCGCCCAGGCCTGCCAGTCCTTCAGCTCCTGTTCCACCATCCGTGCCGTCCCCTTCGGCTGGAGACCGAGGGAGTTGCCGGTGAAGTAGATCAGGTCGTTCCCCTCTTTCCCTTTCGGGATATGGTACTCGTTTCCGTATTCGGCCAGCGGATCGTTCCGGTCCATCTCGCGTGCGTAGTCCAGCGAGCGCTCGTAGGTTGTGGTCGTCTCTGTCATTGTTCTGGTCTGTCCTGATTGGTTTGCCTCTCCTGCAAAGGTAAGAACGTGAGAGGACTTCGTGCTTCCTTTGTGCCCTTGGTGACTTCGTGGTAAATCTTCCTTACCCTCCGCGGCGGACACCAAGGACACGAAGAAACCACAAAGAAGGATTGCATTCCCTATTTTCGGGGTTCTTATGGTTCTTCCCATTACAGAACGGGATGCCCTTCTGCGGGCGTTCGATGAATTTGTGGCGACGTGGCTGGAGACCCCGGACGGTCGTGCCGGGCTGGCTCTCTACGAACGTTCGGCCCGCGAGGGGAAGGAGAGCTACGGCGAGATCCTGGCCGCTCTCGACCGGGGAGACGACATCGCCGTCGACGTTCTGCTCCGGCTTCTCCCCTACGCCAACACGCGGGCCAATCTGAAGCGGGGAGGGTGGATCCACGTCACTCCCGGACTTCAGGGAGATATCCGTCGGGAGTATGAGCGACGGGGATGGATCAAACGGAAAGACTGGTCGCGTGTAGCAAACGATATTTTCCGGTTCATCCACCACGCAATCGACGATCCGGCCAACCTGGATCTTCACGCCGAATCCTTTGCCGCCATCCCCTACATCAAGGGGATACAGAGCGGCATCCTCTCGCCGATCCTCGAAGCGGTTCGTCCGAAACGGTACGGCATCGTCAACCCGCGTGTGGTGAAGACGCTGCATTACTTCGCACGGGAGAAGTTCACGACAAACGTTGCCGCCTACAGTCAGGCCAACCGGCGACTGATGGAGCTGGTCCGGGAGATCGGTCCGGAGCTGACCGAGCGTGCCGGACTCCAGCGCTTTCCCGCCGTCCGACTCTTCAATCTTTTCAGTTGGTGGGCTGTGGAGACTTCCGTCCTGAAAGGGAAGAAGGCTCCAGTTGCGGTAACCGAAGTCGGTGAAGGAAAAAAAACGACTTCGGGAGTCGAGGAGCCGCAGGCTGTCTACCGGGAGGAGAAGGATCAGGAGGGGAGACTGACTCCCGAAGAATGTGCGGCCGCTCTCCACACCTCCGTCGAACAGGTGGAAGAGTGGCTGGAAGCGTTGCGTGGAAAACGGCAGATGATCCTGTTCGGTCCCCCCGGCACGGGAAAGACCTACATCGCCGAGCACCTGGCCCGGGTGGTGCTGGGGGAAGGATCCGGCATGATCGAGGTGGTGCAGTTCCATCCCTCCTATTCCTACGAAGATTTCATTCAGGGCATCCGTCCGCAGCGGAGCGATGACGGCGGACTCGACTATCCGGTGGTGGAGGGACGCTTCCTCCGGTTCTGCCGGGAGGCGCGGATGCGGGGAGAGGATCCGTGCGTGATGGTGATCGACGAGATCAACCGGGCCGATCTCTCGAAGGTCTTCGGCGAACTGATGTACCTGCTGGAATACCGCGACCGTTCGGTGCCGCTGGCGACCGACGGACGACTCTTCTCGATTCCGGAAAATGTTTTTCTGATCGGCACGATGAACACGGCCGACCGGTCGATCGCTCTGGTGGATCACGCCCTGCGCCGTCGTTTCGCCTTCATCGAGATCCCCCCGGACTACGATGTCCTGCGCCGGTTCTATCAGGAAGGGGAGGGGAAGGCTGAAGGAGTGGATCTGGAAGAACTGATTCTTCTGCTCAGGGAGATCAACAGTGCAATCGACGACCGGGGCTTCGAACTCGGCATCTCCTTCTTCCTTGCGGATGATCTGCGTGAGCGGATCGGAACGATCTGGCGGACGGAGATCGAGCCCTATCTGGACGAATACTTCTTTGACGATCCCGGCAAGGTGGAGGCGTTCCGCTGGGAGCGTACGGCAAGGAGGGTGGTGCGATGAAGGGGAATCGCGTGAGGGGGGGACGGAAGATCGATCTGGTCGAATGGGAGCGGACGGCGGTTCCGGCTGGGTTGATGCGTCCGGACCAGATTCGTCTGTTACGAAGCGAGTTCGGTTCGGCCGTCCGGGTGGAGCGCGATCCGCTGGATGGAGAGTCGTGGCACCTGACGTCGCTCGGTTACGTCGGCTCGATCCCGCTGGATAACGATCTGATCCTTCACCTTCACCCGAAAACTCCGGTCGGAAACATTTTCCGGATGATCGAATACGCCTACCGGATCGACTTCCGTCTGTTCGATTCTCTCTACCGCTGCGACACGCTCCCCGATCTTCTCGACGTCCTCGCGCTGATCCTTGCCGAGCGGATTCTCCTGCGGATTCGTCGCGGACTCTATCGGGCCTATCTCCCCCGGAACGACAGACTGGAGACGTTGCGGGGTCGACTCGACATGCCGCAGTTTGTCCGGAGCGACTGGCGCCCCGATCTCCCCTGCCGCTTCGGCGAACAGACGGTGGACAACGAGGAGAACCGGATTCTCTGCCGGACGCTTCATCTTCTGCTGCGAAGCTCATCCCTCTCCGGGCGGGTCCGGCCGACGGTCCGCAAGGCGTGGCGATTGATCTCCCGGAGCGTCTCGTCGGTCCCCTGTTCCTCAAGCCTTTGCATCGGAAGGACATATAACCGTCTGAACCGGGACTACGAGTTGCTCCACACGATCTGCCGTTTCTTTCTCGAGCATCTGGTCCCGGCCCACCGCGCGGGGGATCATTCTTCCTTCGCCTTTCTGATCGATATGAATCTCCTCTTCGAGCGATTTGTTGCCGAGTGGCTGCGGGGGAGGAGAGAGCTGGAGGAAGAAAACATTCGCGTGACGACACAGGAGCGGGCGCTCCTCGGAGGTGAGGCGGCCGTCACCTTCATCTTCGATATCCTGGTGAAGGATCGCCGGGATGGAACGACGCTCTGCGTGGTCGACACGAAGTACAAGGTGCCGGAGAAGCCGTCGAACGACGATATCTTCCAGGTGGTGACCTACGCCACCCAGCAGCGGTGTCGCGAGGCCGCCCTTGTCTATCCTGAAGGGCTTTCAAGTCCCATCAACGTCACGATCGGTGATGTCCGCGTCCGGAGCCTGAGCTTCCCGCTCTCCGGTGAGAGAGGGGAGGAACTGGAGGAGGGGGGAAAGGAATTCCTGCATGATCTTCTCTCTCCGTTCAGAAATTTTTCGGCCCGGATCAAATGACGGCCGAATTCGGCTTTCTCCCGTGAACCTTCATTTCGTCGGTGATGTTAGGATGAAGGAACGGCAGGACGGAATGAAGGAGGACACTTCGGAACAGAGGGCGAAACGGACATGGCAGACCTGAAAAACATTATCTCCACAATCGGAGCCGATATCGAACATCGGTTCGACCAACTGAAGTATCGACTGATCGAACGTCTGGGGGGGAACGATCCGGTGATGATCCTCCCCTACCGCGGATTCGGCAACGGCAGTCGGGTCTACCTGCGGGGCAGGGTGATCGAGGATGAGATGCCGAAGGTCCGGGGGGACAACGAGACGCTCTGGGACAATCTTCTGGCGACCTACAGGCGGATCGAGAGTGACGAGGTTCCGCTGGTCCGGGTGGAGGCCGATCTTGCGGGGGAACCGCAGGAGACGGTGGCCGATCACGAAGGGTTCTTCGAGTTTCTGTTGCCGGCGGAGATGGAACCGGGAGAAGAACTCTGGCAAACGGTTGAACTCCGATTGCCGGACGAGGTGCGGAACCGGCGGGGGATTCGTGCGACCGGCGAGATCTCCATCCCCGCACCCGACAGCGATTTCGGCATTATCAGCGATGTGGACGATACGATTATCCGGACAAGCGCCACCGATCTGCTGACCGCCGCCCGACTGACCTTTCTGGAGAACGCCCGGACACGCCAGCCCTTCGAGGGCGTGGCGGCATTTTACCGTGCGCTGCAACTGGGGCCAAGCGGCGGCAAGCGGAATCCGATCTTCTACGTGTCGAGCAGTCCGTGGAATCTCTATGACCTGCTGATCGACTTCATGGCCCACAACGGTATCCCGAAAGGTCCGGTCCTTCTGCAGGACTTCGGACTGGAACCGGGAAGGATTCTTCACGGCGATCATCTGGAGCACAAGATGGGATGGATTTCCCGGTTGATGGAGTTCTACCCTCATCTTCAATTCGTCCTGATCGGCGACAGCGGACAGCGGGATCCGGAGATTTACCGGGAGACGGTCCGCCGCTTTCCCGGCAGGGTGAAGGGGATCTACATCCGCGACGTCTCGCTTGAGGAACGGGCCGTCGAGATCAGGCTGATCGCCGACGAACTGAAGCGGGAACGGGTGGAGATGGTGCTGGTGCCGGACAGTCGGGCCGCCGCCGAACATGCGGCGGCGAACGGACTGATTGCGCCGGAAACGAAACCGGTCGTGGAGGCGGAAACGGAGCGGGACAAGAGACAGCCGGAGGGAATTGTGGAGGCGATGGTGGAGGGGAATACTCAGGGGGTCTGATCTCTCTCAACCCGATAGAGGAGCGGCCGCGACGGCGCGGCATCCAGAGCAAACGGCGGGACCTGCAGGTTCAGCAGGTAGAGTCCGTCCTCCACGTCGTCCGGCACGTAGATCATCTCGGTGATCGTCCGTCCCTCCTCCGGGTTCCCTTCAACGCTCCCCTCTTCCGGCAGATCCCAGAAGATCCGATGCGAGGTCAGCAGGGGATCGTCCTCCCGGTCGAGCGAGGGAAGGTCGACCAGCAGGTGACGGACACCGAGCATCCGGATCAACCGGGCGGCGTCGGGAGAAAGATAAGGTGGGGCGTGACCGGACCAGTCGGTGCGGCGTTTGGATTCGTGGTTGGGGAGGGTGCGGAGGATGAGGGCGGCGGGAGTTGAGAGTGGGGAGTCGAGGGTCGGGAGTCGGGAGTTGAGAGAAGTTTCTGTGATACAGGGTATGCCGTTGTCATCCTCTTCAAGGGGTACCGAGATCAGCAGGGCCGGGATGAAGGCTTCTTTCAACGCTTCGTTGATGTGAATCCGGTTCGTGCTCAGGTGGCCTACACATTCGGTGTGGGTGCCGTTGCCGTGCGGGTTCAGCGTGACGGTCTCGCAATTGCAGCTCCCTCCCCGTCGGGTGTCGCCGATGAAGTCGCCCCCCTCGGCGACCACGGCCTCCGCCCGCGGCAGATAGAAAGCGTTCGGCTGCTCCTCGCCGAATCTGAGCGGAATCGAGATGTCGATCGGACCTGCCGGGTCGATCGTGAGGTTCTTTTCTCCGTATGCGAAGGAAATTTTCAATTTGCGATTGTCGATTTTCGAATGATGGGACAGTCCGGTTATTCCGAAATCACGAAAAGAACATATGTTTCGGGGACGAATGTTCAGTGTGGACGAAAAGGGAGAACGTAATTATCGCTGCTGATTTTTGCGAGCCGTTTTCCTTGATTGTACGATGATGGCGGTCAGTTCTCCTGCTTCACGCATCAGACGTCGTATCTCTTCCTTCTCTTCAGTACAGATCTCGTCAAGAAGTTCAAGCCGGTATCGGGACTCGTCCGCTTCCTCCTCAACAATGCCGAGTTTGGCAATAAAGTCCGCTTTGGATTTTCCGCGACAGGCTGCCCGGTAGTTTGCACCGACCGATGTTCCGCTTCTTGTCAGTTGTCGAGTAATAACCCAATACTCGGGGCGGTTCGGCAGATGTGAACAGAATCGGATGATATTCAGGGCAAACCGTTTTGTCCTGCTCTTCAGGTCTTCTGCTTTCATAGGAGTGATCGAGGGCAAAAAGGTGGTCGGGAGAAGCCGTCCTTTGCAAATCAAGTTGTGAACTCTTCCATTCGTACTTTGCCAATCGCCAATCGCCAATCGCCAATCGCCAATCGTCAATCGCCAATCGACATTCCCCTCCGCACTTCCTCTTCGGTCATCCCCAACCAATCCAGCGCCGTCTTCCAAAGAAGCCGTTCTTTTACTTCCTGCGAAAGATCATCCATCTCCTCGATCATCTTCCCGGGGTGATGTTCGCCGAGCGGGAAGGGGTAGTCGCTTCCGAGCATGATCCGGTCCTCACCGACCAGCTCCAGCATGTATCGGAGGGCTGCCGGATCGTGGACGAGTGAATCGAAATAGAACTTCGGCAGATAGTCGCGCGGCTCGGTCTTCGTGTGGAGCTGCACCAGATCGGGACGGACGTTGAAGCCGTGTTCGATCCGGCCGAGCGTGATCGGGAAGGAGCCGCCGCCGTGGGCGAAACAGAAGCGGAGATTCGGGTAGCGGTCCAGCACACCGCCGAACATCACCGAGCAGATCGCCCGCGACGTCTCCGCCGGCATCCCCACAAGCCAGGGGAGCCAGTACTTCCGCATCTCGTCCTTTCCCATCATGTCCCACGGGTGGACGAAAATTCCGGCACCCAGCTCTTCGGCCGCCGCGTAGAACGGCTCGAACGATTCGTCATCCAGATTCCAGTCGTTGACGTGCGATCCGATCTCCACCCCCTGCAATCCCAGTTCCTTGACGCACCGCTCCAGCTCCTTTGCCGCAAGGTCCGGAGCCTGCATCGGGAGTGTGGCCAGACCGATAAATCTGTCGGGGTAGTCGGCGCAGACCCCGGCGATGTGGTCGTTCAGGATGCGGGAGAGATCCAGTGCGTCGTCCGGTTTCGCCCAGTAGCTGAACATTACCGGGACGGTGGAGAGAACCTGCATGTCGACTCCCGTGGCGTCGCACTCCCCCATCCGTCTGACCGGGTCCCAGCAATTGTCCTGGATCTCCCTGAAATGGCGACCGTCGATCATCATCTTTGCGCGGCAGGGGGCGTGATGCTCCAGCTGTATCCAGCCCCCGTAGCCGTAGCGTTCTCTCAGATTCGGCCAGTTCTCCGGAAGAATGTGTGTGTGGACGTCGATCTTCATCTGTTCGGTTTGATGGTGGAATAGGCCGCGGGGGTTTCCGGCCGTCGATCACCGGCCGGTCTCTCCGCAGCATGCGAAACATACGGGATACGAAATAGGAAACTCCGGGATTGACCCCTCAGGCATTCTCGTCAACCGTCACCGGCTTCGGCGGTTGCATCACCGTGCCGCAGTTCTGACAGGTCCGCGCCTCTTCGTCCGACCAGAACGCATCGAAGACCGGTTTGAGCTGCGTGGTGATGTCGGTCAACTGCATGAACGCCTCGTGGATCTTGTTACCGCAGTTCTCGCAGAACCAGACGAAGCCGTCGAGTTCCCCTTCCTTCCGTTTCCGCTCCACCACCAGTCCGATCGTGTTTGCCGGACGCTGCGGCGAGTGGGGAATTCCCGGCGGAAGAAGAAAGACGTCCCCTTCCTTGATATGGACATCCCGGAACTCTCCATCCTCGACGATTTTCAGCGTGATGTCTCCTTCCACCTGATAGAAGAACTCCTCGCTCTCATCCACATGATAATCCTTCCGTGCGTTCGGTCCGCCGATCACCATCACCATGAAATCCGGGTTCTCCTCTTTCCAGAGTTGATCGTTCCCGACCGGCGGCTTCAGCAGGTGCCGGTGTTCGTCGATCCATTTGTGCAGGTTGAATGATGCAAGTGCCATAGTCGTATGTGGTTAATGGTTAACAGTTAATCAACTTGTGCTGCGATTTACCGGAATAATGTCGGCAGCTCACTTCCGATAGGGAGTGGGCGAATACGCAAGGTGTTTCTGTCGAAAGTCACTACTGCTCCTCTTTTCAAATCTTCGGTGATCTGATTCAGATTATCCAGAAGTACCCGGGCGTATGTCTGGGGGCCATGAAACTCCTTCAAACGTCTGAATAACACAAAAGAAGGTCGCACACTTCCCCGCAATGCCAACAATGTTCCAAAATCGGTATCGGCCGACACGACGACATAATCTTCACGTATTGCCAGATTGAATATCTCTTCGTCGCTAGCGGCTTGCATTGAGAAGTCTCTGACGTGAGCGGTTTCATAACCATGCTGACGTAGTATACCCGCAACTATCGGGGATAAGGCATTATCAATGAGGAACTTCATGCTGCCTTTGTGATGATCGGAATTTGCTTTTCCTGAACCATCTCCGCAGCATAGCGAAGCGCCTCGCGAATGTCTTCCCGTTCCAGATCGGGATAGGCTTCTAAGATCTCATCGGTGCTCATCCCTTCGCTGACCATACGGATCACCATCGAAACGGGAATGCGCAGACCCCGGATACAGGGAATCCCTCCCATCTGTGCGGGGTCAACAGTAATGCGAGCATAGCTCATATTCTCGGTCTTCATTTTATCCTCCACCATAGCTTGTTTATGCAATCTTCCCTCACGCCCCCACTTCTTCTTCCGGCTCTCCGGTCAGCTTCCGGTACCCTTCCAGATTGCCGACCCCCCAGTCCTTCAGTTCTTCTTCGGACCAGAGATCGGGGAAAAAGATGCGTCGCTGGTAGCGGGGGTGCATGTAGCGTTGCCAGTTGCTGCCGCCGGTCGCCTCGGCCGGCGTCTCTCCGCTGTTAAGGTATCTGCCCGCCGTGCTGTAGTGGGCCATCACCCAGGTCACGTTCACCGTATGGTCGTAGTGGCGCATGGCGTTGATCAGCGCGATGTCTTCCCGCTTCTCCTGCGGCAGTCGTTTGAAGGTGGACCAGAGGTTGATCGTGTTGTACTCCTCCATGATCCGGAGGAATTCGGCCTTGTACTTCTGTTCGAAAAGCTGAAGCGATATGCTCTTCTTTCCGGTCTCGTAATCCTTTCCGGCCGCCTGCCAGTAGAGGTGTTCGAAGGCGTGCTCGTAGGGGGTATCCCGGTCGATCGTCTCCCGGAAGCGGGCGTCGATCAGGTTGATCAGTTCGGTGGAACAGAACTCGATGATCCGGTACTGCGCGCTCTGGAATCCGCTGGCCGGAGTGAGGGTGTTCCGGAACTTCATGTACTGGTCGATCTCCATCCCCTCTCCCATGATCGTGAACGACGCGGTCAGCATATCGACGTAGCGACTGATGCGGGCCAGTCTGGAGGAGAAGAAATCGACGCTCGGATCCTCGTGCTTCGCCACCTGCTCGATCTCCCAGCGGATCATCCTGAACAGAAGCTCGTTGATCTGGTGATAGATGATAAAAACCATCTCGTCCGGCAACGTGGTCCGCTGCACCTGCAGGCTCAGGAGTGCATCGGTCTGGATATAATCCCAGTAGGTGATCGGCTTGCTCCAGAGCAGTCCCTCCAGATGCACGTCCGGGTTCTGGTCGATCTCCCGGTACTTCGCGCTGATCTCCTCGAGCAGCTCGCGCTGTTTTTCAGTCATCGTTCTCTCTATCCGGTTATATAGCTTGGCTGTTTGTTGTCTTCGTACCCGGTTCCGTCTTCGGATCTTTCCGGGTGTGCGTCATTTCTACGCCACACTGAACCCTGCGCTCCCGAGTTCATCGACGATCACCCGGACGCTGTCTCCCTTTTTCAAAGGGACTGCCGCGGTTGCCCCTCCGGCCAGTACCACCTCTCCCGCCTTCAGTCCCTCTTCACGCCGGGAGAGCATTCCAAGAAGTTCGACAAGGGAGCGGAGGGGATGCTCGTAGATGGCCGAGCTGTTCCCGATCTGTTCCACCTTGCCGTTGATCTCCATCAGGATGCCGAGATTCCCGAGGTTCACCTCACGGATGGGACGAACCGTGGGACCGAGAACAAAGGCGGAGGCCGATGTGTTGTCGGCGATCACGTCGGGGAGGGTGAACTTGAAATCGCGATAGCGACTGTCGATGATTTCCAGCGCGGCGCAGACCCCTTCGACCGCTGCGGCCGCCTCGGCGTCGGTGACTTTCCCCTGAATATCCTTCCCCATAATGAAGGCGACTTCCGGTTCCACCCGGGGGTGGCATCCGCCGTCGAGTTTGAAGCTCCCTCCGTCATTGAGGATCATCCCGTCGGTCAGCCGACCGTAGATCGGTTCGTGGACCCCTACCTGTTCCATCTTGGCCCGGCTGGTCAGTCCCATCTTCATTCCGACTCCTTTTTCTCCCCGGTCAAGGCGCCGTGCAATCGACATCTCCTGAATCGTGTAGGCGTTCTCCACCGACATGTCGGGGAACTTTGCCGTCAACTGCTCTATCGTCTCTCCGCCAGCCGCCGCCGTATCGACAAGAAAGGCAAGCTCGCGCATCCGTTGTTCGTTCATGCGATATTGTTTTTGTGGAATCGGAAACGGGAATATAAGGGGCTGTAGGGAAACTTGCAGGGGGGAGGGGTTCGGTTCGGAGGATTCGGCTGGAAGATGGACGTGACGCGGGAAGGGGCGGCGACGGGAGAGAGGGGGGATTCGACGATTGTTCTCTCTTCGGTCGGGACGAATGATGCTTCTCTTTCCCGGAATTCATTATCTTCGATGCCTCATGCAGTCCATCTGTCCGAACAATTCATCTGAAACCTTGACTATTCCGGCCGACAATGAGCATCGGCGAGCAACTGCGCAATGCCCGACTGGAACGCGGGCTGTCGCTTGAGGATATCGCGCGACAGACGTTTATCCGTATCAATCATCTCGAAGGGATCGAACGGGGAGATTACTCGTCGATTCCCCCCTCCCGTCTGCCCTACTTCGTGCGGGACTTTGCCCGTCATGTCGGTCTGAATCCCGACGAACTGGTCGCCGGACTGCCCGACACATCGGCTCCGATGCCTGCTCCGTCCACTTCTTCCGAAGCAAAGCCTTCCCGTCCGTCGAAACCGGAACGAAAGGAGAAAGAGCCAAAAGAGGAAACGACAACGTCCGACCGACCGCAGACTGCGTTCGGCGACGAAGGGGAGGAATCCGTCCGCACGGTCACCTTCCCCGAGCCGGTTGTCGACCGGCCGAAGCGTCGGCGTCCAACTCACCGGCCGAAGCACCGGCGTCGGCGTCCGGCTCGCCGCCTCTCTGGGCGACCAGCGTGCTGGCATCCTTCGGCATGCGCGCGCCAACCGGCAACGAC
>CBFGQN010000038.1:0-13317 GCA_965650895.1 uncultured Ignavibacteria bacterium
CTCACACTCCTTCACTCCCACACTCGACTTTATGCTTCCACAATCACCAGTCCGCCGACAATCAACGCCCCTCCGGCATATCCGTGCGGTCCCAGATGTTCTCCCAACAATACGATGCCGATAATCGCCGCGAAGACCGATTCCATCGTGTAGATGACCGCCGCCCGACCGGGCGTTGTGCGGGGCTGGAAATTCGTCTGGCACCAGGTGGTGAAGACCGAGGCGAGAAGGGCGAGGAAGAGGATGAGCAGCCAGTCGATCGAGGCGGCGGGTGATGTCCAGGGTTCGGTCAGCAGGGCATGGAGGCCGCAGCAAAGGGTGACCGTCAGAAGCTGCAGGGCGGTCAGTGCCATCACGTCTCTATCGCCGCCGAAGCGGTCGAGCACGATGATGTAGATCGAAAAGGAGAAAGCGCAACCGAGCGTCAGGAAGTCGCCGGTATTGAAGCCGCTTCCGGCCTCGGTGACCGGAGAGGTCAGCAGCCAGAGACCGAGCGTCACCAGCGCGACACTCAGCCAGACCCGTTTCGCCGGAGCGTTCCGACCGATCAGAATCTGCAGCAGGGGAGTGATCACCACATAGAGAGCCGTGATGAACCCCGAACGGCTGCTCGATGTGAAGCCGAGTCCGACGGTCTGCAGACTGAACCCTATGTAGAGCAGAAGCCCGAGGACCAGACCGACCGTCAACGTCGTTCGGTCCAACCGGTTCCGAAGGCGGGGAAAGAAGAGGAGAAGAAAGACACATGCGGCGATGCCGAAGCGCCAGGTGAGCAGACCCATCGGTTCCATCCCTCCGTCCAGAAGGACTTTTGTGGAGGCGAACGTTCCTCCCCAGATCAACGTCGTCATCAGGAGCATCCCCTCGGCAAGGCGACTCCGCTGCTTCCCGGTACCGGCTGTGGCATTCATGGAGTGCAAGATGCCATCGGATTATCGAACGGACAAGCGATGGGACAAACGGCAACAGGGACGCGTCCCGGGAGGGAGGGACGTTCCCCTGTTGCGTGAGGCGATCCGTTCCGCCGTTGTGACTCCACACCCGTATTGCTGTGTGCGGCGAAGCGGATCGCCTGATATAAGAGGGGTTCATAACAGTAGCCTGTGTGCTCTGTGGTCTGAGCAGTCACAGAGAAGCATCATCTACGACTTGGTGATTCTTCGTGTCCGCCGCGGCGGATGGTGTCTTTGTGGTGAGTCTGATTCTTACCATCCGCCGCGGCGGACACAAAGGGCACCAAGTCCCACCAAGCAACACAGACTTCTGTAATTCGAGACTTTTAAGAAACCCTCCAAGAAAGACTGCCGTTGCAGGATAATCCCTATCGTTGCAGTGCAAACTGTCCGTCGAAGATGATCCACCGTCGCCCATCATTTCCGTTCTCCCGGTTGCGTGCGATGAATGCGAACCGACCGGTGGCAAAACTGTTCTGCGGGTTGTAGCTGTCGAGCGTGAACTCCATGAAATCTCTCTGCACGCTGCTCCCCGAGATCGTCAGCTCTCCTTCGTTGAACTGAAGCTCCCACTCGCCGGTCGACCCGCTCGCCCCGTCGGAACTGACGCCGATCGCATCGATCAGAAGAGATGATGGAGCTCCCGGTTGCGGCGGGTGAACGTCGAACGCCTGACCGCCGAGGAGGCGTGTCCCTCCTGAGTGACCGGTCCCCGGCGGAGTGACGATCACTCTGTTGATCGAGACCCGTCCTCCGGTCAGTCCCATCGAATCGCTGGTCGGAAACCAGTGTTCCACCGAGGCGGCCCGCAGCCGGTTCCCCCGGTCGTTCCGTGCAAGGGCAATCGCCACCTCGTCCGTCATGTCCGACGGTATCTCCGCGTACCTGAAGGTCAGGTAGCGGATCAGGGGGGACTCGCCGTCGGTCCCTGTGAGTCCTTCAAGTTCGTTGCACGAAATCATTGTGATACCGGCGGTGATCGCCGTCAGAATCATCAGAAATGTTTTCATTGTCTTCCTCTCGAATAGTTCTGATCATTGATTGTTGAAGGGTGGGGATGATCTTCACGAATTGCTCTGCTCCGCCTCATACTGTCCGCCGCAGGAAGGACAGTAGAATGCAATCGCATGTCCGGTCTCTGCCCCGCAGCGCGAGCAGACCGTTCTTCTTCCGGTACCGCAGCAGGGACAGTACGGCTCGCTTTCCATCTTCCAGGCATTGCATTGCGGACATCGTCTCAGACAGTGCGGCTCGCCCTTGCTTGCGGCGTATGATTCGGCGTGGTGGTTCATGGTTCTTCTCCGTTCGGTTCCGTTCAATGTCTTCAGGTGCGGTCCGGGCTATCGCAGAAACCACTCGACGCCGACCCGGGGCTCCAGAAATCCGATCCTGCTCTCCTTCGGTTTCAGTCCGATGTCGATCAATCCGATGTAGCCGTACACCCCGAGTCCCGATGTCGGGAAGTATTCTCCGCCTCCTCCGAAGTAGAGCGAAGTCCGCGTGCTGCTCCTCCTCTCGTACTCCACTCCCGGCACATACTCGTAGTCGACTCCGCCGTTGTCCACGGTCAGTTGGCCGATCAGGATCGGCGTGAAGTCGCTTCTGAGAGGGAAGAGGAATTTTGCGTAGGGGGCGAAGAGGACATAGGTCGCCGAACTCTCCCCGGTTCCGTTGCTGCCGCTCGATCCGGTTGCAAAGCCGAGTTGTCCTCCCAGATGCAGTTTGTCGGTCAGGGCAAAGGCGATGTGCCCTCCGAGAATTCCCTGTCTGCTGTTCATCGAGCCTGTGGTGACGCCGATCCCGAAATCCCGGTTCGGCAGATCGCTCTGCGTCTGTCCGGAGAGGGTCGGCCCGTACATCAGCGTGGCGAAGATCAGCCGTGTGATAATCCATCTGCGATTCATACCTGCCTCCAGATTGTTTGTCTGTTGGAATCTCATTACGTCTGCGAAGGTAGCAGGGGAGACTTACGGTTTCGGGGGAGGGGACTTACGGTTTTACCACAAAGGGAACGAAGACTATTTTTCCGACTCCCGACTCCCGACTCCCGACTCCCGACTCCCGACTCCCGACTCCCGACTCCCGAACTATTTCACACCAAACCATACAACCACGCCCGAATTGCCGTAGATTTCGGGCATTATGCGGGATGACCGACATATTCTGGCCGATTTCCTGAATCACGGCATGACTCCTTTTGTCGGACGCCGGGAGGAGCTGGAGCGGATTCTTGCGTTCCGCAGGGGGACCAACGAAGGGGAACGGCTTCGCTCGGCACTTCTTCTTGCCGAGGGGGGACTGGGGAAGAGCCGCCTGATCGAGGAGGTGCTGATGCGCGTCGGAAGCGAAGGGGTGATCGCTCTGCACGTGAAACTCCTTCCGGAGGGGGCCAACGGTATTCCCGGACTGATCGCCCATGCTCTCCAGCTGAACGACGTCACCCGGCCTCTGATTCGGGATGATCTGCGGGACGATCCGATCCCGGTCCTCTCCGCTCTGCGGAATGTCGTCCGGCTCCGACCGACCCTCCTGCTGTTCGAGGATCTGCATCTGGTCGAGGATCCGGAGGGGAGCGGTATGCGGACGATCGTCGAAGGGCTTGCCGACGAACCGGTGTCGCTTCTGCTGGCCGGTCGTTCCCTTCATCCCGTACTGGAAGGGATGGTCCGGGGATCCCTTCCGGAACGGATTGAACTTCACGGTCTCGGGCCCGAGAGCGTCGATGAGCTGTGGCGGCGACTCTTCGGTCATCAGCCCGATCCGGAGTTGATCCGGCTGCTGAGTGAAGCTTCCAGAGGAAATCCGCTGGCGCTCCGTTCCGCTCTGCGTGCGGCCGTTGTCGATGGGGAACTGGTGGCCGACGAGAAGGGGGAATTCCGGCCGGTTGCCGGTCTCGGACGGTTTGCCCGGGCAGTTCGTCGCGACGCATCACGTATCGGTGAGGGGATGGCCGCCTCGCTCGACGATCCGGAACGCCGGGCTGCCGCCCGTCTTGCTCTGCTCGGAGAAATCCTTGCCCGTGAGTCGGCTCTCTTTCTGCTGTCCGACACGCCTCACCTGATCGACCGTCTGATCTTCCGCGGCATCCTCCGCATCCTCCCGACCACACATCCTCCTCTTCCCGGAAAGGAAAGGGAACGGAGCGTTTTCCCCGCATCCGATCATCCGCTGATCGGTTTCTCCCACACGTTGATCCACCAGCATTTTCTGGAATCGTCAGATGTTGAAAACGAGACGGCCGTTGATCTCCTGTCGGAGCTGTTGGCAGACGATCTTCCCCTCTACTCCCATCATCCCGTCCTCTCATTCCTGCGTGGAGTAAAGGAGAGCAGAGGGAAGGGGAGCACCGAATATCGTTACCCGGCTCTCCTCCGCTCTTCGCTCATCCTCTATGAACGCCTTCTCTCGCCCGACTGGAAAAACGCCGGACCGATGCTGACGGCATTGAAGGAGGCCGTGGGTGCCGTCGGACATCTGCTTGAGCCGGATCAGTCGGATGATCTGAGGCTGATCCTTCTCTTTCGCGAGGCGTTGCTGGCCGGACTCGAAGGGGAAAGAGAGCGGGATCGGGAGTTGATTCACGAGGCGGAAAAGCTGACGCAGGGACTTCAGTCCGAACAGGTTGCGTTGTTCCGCCTGGCGGCCGTCATCAAGGATCCTGATCGCGACTGGTATCGGGCAGAGGTTCGTGAGGAGGGACTGGCCGAAGCCGAACGGATCGCCGCGAAGTTCCCTCATCTCCGGTTCCATGCCGAGTACGCCCGGTTCATCTGCACCATCGGCATCTTCGCGTGGGAGGGGGGAGATAACGGAATGGCACGACGCATCGAGGAATATTATCATGAACTCCGGTCCCGTCGCGAAGGGGAATCCCTTATCGATGAAATCGATGCCTGGTATCTTCCTGTTCTCGCGCAGATCTACGAAACGGAAGAAGAGTTGAGCAAGCGGAAGGAGCAACTGGCTGCGCTCGATCATCTCCGCTACACCGGCATTCACGCCACTCACCTGGCGGAGTTCCGCATGAGGTTCTACTTCGATACCGGAAACGTCGATGCCCTTCTGCGAACGGTGGGCGAGAGTCGGGAGATGCTTCGGATGCGTGTGATGCCGGAGATTGCCGTTCGGGCCGAGGGGAGACGCCTTGTGGCGATGGCCGCTCTCGGTCCGGATCCGGCACGCCTGATTGCCGAGGGGAAGAAGATCCTTGAAACGTTATCGGAAGAAGAACCGAGACTCCATCCGATTCTGCACGACTATCTCATCACCGGACTCTGGCTTGCAGGACATCGTGAGTGGAAGTCGGTCCGGAACGACGAGGAACATGCCGGAGGGGAGCGCCTCAATCCGTTGCTCGGGGCGTTGCTCGAAGACCGGCCTCCCTCGAACGAGCTTCTTGAACAGGCCGCCTCCGTGCTGGAACGTTCTCTTCTCGGACTGAACGATCTGATCTCGATGACTGCTGCGGTTGCCCTGTTTGAGAAGTACGGGAAAGCAAAAGGGAGGAATCACGGAAACATTACCCGGGCACTCACGGCCTGCCGGGACTGGTTGAACGAACGTGATATGCCCGGTTTTACCTCGGCGTTGATTCTCCGTGCGGCAAACCATGTGGAGCCGAAGCGCCTGAAAGTCTGGAAGGGAGAGCTGGAGGCGTCAGTCGAAAGACGGAGAGAGCGACTGGAGCGGATTGTCGGGGATAACCGCATCTTCCTGTCGATGATCGGCCGGATCGAAGTGCGCGAACCTTCCGGAGACGAACGGAAGATTTCCGGCGCCCGCATGAAGCGGGTTCTGGGATTGATCGTCGCCGGTCGGATTGCCGGGTCGAAACCGACCCTTGAAGAATTTGCTCTTCTGGCCGGAGGGGATGAACTTGCGGATATTGAGTCGGTGCGGAACAACCTGCACGTCCGTCTGCATGGTCTGCGGAAAGTTCTCGGAGCGGATGCTCTTCAGGTGGAGGCCGGATACGGTCCGACGCTTGACGAGCGACTGGTTCGCGTCGATCTGATCGAACTGTGCGAGCTGCTTGACCGGGCGAATCATGCGCTCGGTCGCGGCAGTGTCGGTCGGGCTCTGGTCTCGCTTCGCGAAGTGCTGGAGCGGGTCGACCGCGGGGTCCTCTTTCCCGGACTCTTCGATGCGTTCTTTGATGCCGCCCGGGATGATTTCGAGATCAGGCTGCGGGACCTGGTCCTTCGGACCGCCCGGGAAACCTTCCGTCTGGCGGATGACGACAACGCCGTGCGACTGCTGGAAGATGCGTTCGCCCGCACGCCGGACGATGAGGAAATCGCCGGGCTTCTCTGTGAGGGACTTGAACGTCTTGGACAACGGAGTCGGGCCGAATGGGTCAGGCGGGTGCTCGGCAGGGCCGTCGAGTTGGGATGAACGGATGAATGAACAGAAAACATTGATCGGTAGAGCAATCATAACGATGTCACATCGCATACTTCACACAGCGGAGATCCTTTATTCTTCCGACTTCGACCGACCGAAAACCGATCATGCTTTGCTGGTTGACGAAGCCGGAACGATTCTCCGGATTGCGCCGGCCCGGGAACTCCTCGACGAGGCCGACGAACGCCGTCACCATCAGATCCTGATGCCGGGTGTCGTGAACGCGCACGTCCATCTGACCGACGCCGGGCGTCGTGAACAGGTGCCGGGAGGAAACGGCCTGGCCGACTGGCTGGGAAGGTTGATGCGGGATCGGGATGCCGGGCTGACGCCGGAGGGACGTATCGACGCAATCGGCGGAACGATACGGGAGATGAAGAAGAAGGGGACGACCGCCTTCGGGGAGGTGGCGAACGGTCCGGCGGGACTGGCGGCCATTGCACGGGAAGATCTGCGATGCCGGTTCATCCACGAGTTGATCGGATTCGCAGAAGGTCGGGCTGAAGCAAAGATGGAAGAGGGAGAACTTCTGCTGCGTGAAGGAGAGTGGGGAGGAAATCCGTTCCATGCTTTCGGGGCCCACGCCCCCTACTCCGTTTCGCCGAAGTTGATGCTGATGCTTGCCGAACGTTCCAGGCAGCGGGGGACCCTTCTTTATCAGCATCTTGCCGAGGATCCTGATGAGCGTGATCTGTACGAGCGGGGGGAGGGGAGGCTGGCCGAATTCCTGAAGGGGCTCGGGGCATGGGATGACGCCTTCATCCCGCCGGGACTGTCGCCGATCCCGTTCTACGACCGTCTCGGCATTCTCTCGGAGCGGTTCGTTGCCGTCCATCTTGCCGACGCCCGACCGGAGGAGATTCGTCTGCTGGCCCGTCGGGGCGTCGGGGCGGTTCTTTCTCCCACATCGAATCTGCACATCACCGGTCTGCTGCCGCCGGTCAGACAGATGGTTGAGGAGGGGATGAAACTTGCGCTCGGCACCGACGGGCGGGGGTCAAACCCGAGCATGGATGTCTTCGACGAAGCCCGGTTTCTGCACGAACGATTTCCCGATCTTCTCTCCGGAACGCTCCTCCGTGCCCTGACCTCCGGCGGTGCCGACCTCCTCGGCTTCCCCGATCTCGGCCGCATCGCCGCAGGAACAAGACCAGGACTTGTCTCGATAGAGATCGCAGGGAAGTCGACCGATCCGGAACACCTTGAACATCTGATCCTCAGTCGATCAGCAAAGAAACGCCCGGTTCCGGCGGTTGCATCAGATCAAATCGGAGACATGACGGAAAGCTGATCGCCGACTCACGCAATCCGCCGCGGCGGACGCAAGGCTGAACACCGACTGCTCAAAGCTCAAAACTGATCACGCAAAGGCCGCAAAGAACAAAGCCGCAAAGCTGATTTCTCAAAGCTCATAGCTGACCCCTCAAACCTCAACAACCAAACCACAAACCAACCATGCACATACCCGACTACCGAACCCTGATCCGTTTCTCCGACGAAAAGATGGCCAAGGTCAATCTGTACGAGTCGGCGAAGCTCTTTGCCGATCTCTACTGTCTGAAGCCCGGGCAGGAACAGAAGGTCCACTCGCACGAGAAGGAGGACAAGGTCTATTTTGTTCTGGAAGGAAATCCGACGGCGATTATCGCAGAGGAGACCTACCGGCTTGAAGCGGGTGAGAGTTGTGTCGCTCCTGCCGGCGAACCTCATGGGGTGCGGAACGACAGTGACCGGAATGCCGTGCTGCTGGTGGTGATGGCTCCGCATCCGAAGCCTCCGGAAATCTGAGTCCGGTCTGGAGGAGTTTACAGGACACTCCCGCTGAAAGAGGATGGGAGATTCACTGCGGGATTATCATTCCCTTTTATCTACGGGGTTGCTTCAGCAGAAAGTGTTTCTGTAGCGATGCAAGTCCTTTAAGAAAGAAGAAGGGGAGTCACACTGTCATGACTCCCCTTCGCAGTTCTGTATTCCTGCTGTTGTTTCAACCTTACTGCTGCGCTTTCTGCGGCACGGCTTCCACTTCCGCCGACACGTTCTTTTCGCTGGCAAGTTGCGGAGTTCCCCCCTGTGCCGAAGTGGTCGAAGTCGGTGCGGCCGCTTCTGACGGCAGTGCTGCTGCCGATACCGTCGTCGCCCCCTTTGTCTCATTGGTTGCCGCTGTGGCCGGAGCAACGGCCTCTCCCGATGCCAGTCCCGACGGTGCCGATG
Source organism: uncultured Ignavibacteria bacterium (assembly GCA_965650895.1). Lineage (GTDB taxonomy): Bacteria > Bacteroidota > Ignavibacteria > OLB7 > OLB7 > JAGWAZ01. The sequence goes on from CBFGQN010000038.1 coordinate 8,568, forward strand.
CGGTAACCGCTGCCGAAGATGAGATCGTTGTCGTCGGCTGCGGAGCTTCCGCTTTCGTCTCGCTGGTCTGCGCTGTGGCGTATGTGCCCGCGCAGAACATCAGGCCGAAGATGAATGCGTATTTCTTCATAATGCTTTCTGTATTGTTTGATGTGTAGAATCTCAGTGTACGGTTGTTCAGGCACATACCTTATTCGGTCGATCGCAGAATGTCCGAGTCTTCCGCCGGAACCATCGTGCTCTGGCTCTGCAAGGTTTTCGAGTCGGATGCCGGCGCCTCGTGCTTCAGCACCTCCTGCACGACCTTGACGCCGTATGCATCCGGATGCAGATAGTGTCCGCGCTGCTCTTCCGACTTCTCGACTTCGACCTGAATGCGATGCTTCTCGGCGTACGGATCATGCCGGATGCCGGTCACCATCCAGGAGACCTTCATGCCCGGCTTCCCTCCGGCGATCTTGAATCGGTTCTCCGTGATCTCCTCGGCGATGTAGAGTCCCGGACCCGGGGCGCCGATCGCCGTCAACTGATAACGGAAGTCACCGTTCAGCGCCTCGAACCACTCCGGCAGTTCCACCCACGCCTCTCCCTTGTCATCCAGCTTGACGACACCGTCGTTGATGTTCTTCATGTCCGGAGATTCGACAAAGGAGTGGTAGAGGATCTTGTTTTCGGGATCAAGCGGATGGTCGATCATGAACGAACCGCCCCCCTTGGCAACCGTGCCGCTGACCGTAAGGTTGCCGTTGACCACCACGTTACCGGTGAAACGGGCTGCGTTCCCGGCGCTGTTGGTCACGACCTGAAGGGCATCGCTGGTGTTTGCCGCGTTGACGTTCTCGAAACGCCCGGCAACGCCGGTCCCTCCGCTGATGCCGGCCTGACCGAGCACGCCGTATCCGTTCTTCGTATTGAAGCCACGGACACCATAACCTGAGCTGTCGTTCCGTCCGACAACCGCACCGACGCCGTTGCCGCCGCGGTTGCGTCCGACGACGGCCTCACCGAAGGTGTTGTCGCCGATGACGCCCGCAGCCGAGATCGAGCTGGTGATACCCCAGACGGCGTTTCCACCGGCACTGGTGGCGAAGACGCCCGGACCGACACCGGCCTGCGTGACGTCGATGCCCCGTCCGCCGTTCGATGCGTTCGGCAGGCTGACACTGATGCCGTTGCCGATGCCGTTGGTGGCTACTTCAAGTGTCGTGCTGACGTTTGCGGCATTGACGTTCTCGAAGCGACCGCCGACGCCGGTGCCGCCGCTGATGCCTGCCTGACCGAGCACGCCGTACCCGTTCTTCGTATTGAAGCCGCGGACACCATAGCCGGAGCTGTCGTTCCGTCCGACAACCGCACCGACGCCGTTGCCGCCGCGGTTGCGTCCGACGACGGCCTCACCGAAGGTGTTGTCGCCGATGACGCCCGCAGCCGAGATCGAGCTGGTGATACCCCAGACGGCGTTTCCACCGGCACTGGTGGCGAAGACGCCCGGACCGACACCGGCCTGCGTGACGTCGATGCCCCGCGAACCGTTCGATGCGTTCGGCAGGTCGACGTCGATGCCGCCGCCGATGCCGTTGGTCGTTACCACGACTGTGGGGTTCACATTGCCCGCGTTGACGTTCTCGAAGCGACCGGCGGTTCCGGTCCCTCCGCTGATGCCGGCCTGGCCGATGACGCCGATTCCATCTTTTGTGTTGAAGCCACGGACACCATAACCGGAGCTGTCGTTCCGTCCGACAACTGCGCCCACGCCGTTGCCGCCGCGGTTGCGTCCGACGACGGCCTCACCGAAGGTGTTGTCGCCGATGACGCCCGCAGCCGAGATCGAACTGGTAATGCCCCAGACGGCGTTCCCTCCCGCACTGGTGGCGAAGACGCCCGGACCGACACCGGTCTGGTTGACGTCGATGCCCCGTGCGCCGTTCGACGCATTGGTCAGGTCGACCTCGATGCCGGTCCCGATGCCGGCGGCGGCTACCTTAAGCCCGGTGCCGACGCTCCCTGCATTCGTCAGACTGACATCGACGCCGTTTCCGGTGCCGTTGGATTCGACCTGAAGAGTTGTGCTCGAATTGCCGGCCATTGTGTTGTCGAAACGTCCCGAAGTTCCCGCATTCGAACGTCCCAGAACGCCGATAGCGGGATTGATGGTGGAAGTGGCATTGCCGAACACACCGGCAAAACCGGTTGCCACGCTGTTGCCGGCCACGCCGTATCCGCCGTCGTTTGCACCGGAAACCGCTGCGTTGTTGTTGATCGGTGCGGCGGAGCCTCCCACCGCTCCAACGCCTACATTCCCGCTTCCTCCGCCGGCTGCCGCGAAGAGACCCCAGTTGGTGCCGCCCGGAGGAAGAACTCCGCCGTTGGATTGCGTGAAGATGCCGACGCCCGCTGCGGTGCTTGCCTCAATAGCGGGACTTCCTGCGGTTGCCACCACATCAAGCTTTGCTGAAGGAGTTGGCGTATTGATGCCGATATCGCCGTCGGCCTCGATGCGAATACGCTCGGCATTGTTGGTGATCACGCGCACCGGCACGTTGTCCAGCGTCCCGAAGAAATTATCGGTGCCGTTGGTCAACCCCATGTTCCCCTTGGTCAGCCATCCGGCGTTCGATCCGGTCGTCAGGATCGTATCCCATTTCGGCGCACCGGAGGCGTCGCTCCAGATCTGCGGGATGCCGTCATCGGTGTTGAAAATCATCAATCCGAGTGCTGGGGAAGGGATGGCGTTCCGCTGGGCAGTCGTCATGCGGGGCATGAGGAAACCCTTGTTTGTGGAGGTCAGATCGAACAAAGCCGAAGGGTGAGGCGTGAAGGTGCCGATGCCGACATCTCCCTGCCCGTCTGCCACGGGTTGGGCAGTCAGAGAAGCAAGAGCGGCCAAGCCTGTGATCAGGCTTGCGATAGAAATCCTGCGCAATTTTGCCATAAACAAATTTCGGACGGTTATGTTGGATTTTCAGAAAATTCTGAAGTGTGGCGTGGTCGATTTCAATCCACAAAAGTAGTACCGTTTCATGTCTGAAAGGAGTAAAAAGTACATGTTTCAGAGGGGCTGTACATTTTGATAACATCCTGTTCCGAATGATTCCGCTTCCCTCCAAAATCTCACAAACGAACCATGATTCCAGCAGAGAAAACACTCCGGTCTTCCGGTTCGAATCTCCCGGGTATCGACAGAATCTTTTCCTCTTGATGAAATATCTGCCGGGGGTGAAGACTGAGCGATCAGGAAGGAATACGGGAAAGGGTGGAGGTGGAAATTGAAGCCCTTGAAATCAGGCGGAAGGGAGAGCATCAATATGATATGTGATGCAGGAAATGATCGTCCTGAAAGCTGAATTAACAAAGAAGCCCCGGCAGCGATGCCGGGGCTTCCTATCTGTTCAATCGGTTGTCGGACACGTGCCTTACGGCAGCTCGAACCAGCCGGCTGCGTACACGTATCCGCGCACGTCGTTGTTATTAAAGCCGGCTGCCGTGCCGCCGGTAACACCCGTCACCGTGATTGCGCCTCCCGACGTGTTGATCACGTAGAGAATCTGTCCGTTCTCGGTCGAACCCGGCAGTGTGACGTTACCCGTTGCGTTCCAGACCGAAACGTCCTGCGGGATCACGCCTGCGCCGGTGCCGTAGGAGAGGATCGTGCGGCCGCCGCCGGCTGCAACGTTGATTGCCTGTCCGTTGGCGTTCGTGTTGTTCAGCGACAGACCTGCGCCCGGGCCGGTAGCGTTCACCGTGATGCCTCCGGCCGACACCGTCGTGTTCGGAGGACCACCGCCGACCGGTGCCCAGGTCGAAGCCGAGCGGAAGGTCGTCGCACCGGTTGCCGTGAAGGTGCTGAAGGTCGAATTGCCGGTCACACCCAGCGTGGTTCCGACCGTAACTGCGTCGGTGACGCTCAGGTTGTCGTCCACCATCACGTTGCCGCCGGTGTTCGAAAGGTTCGACGTTCCGCTGTTGAAGACGATGTCTCCGACGTTCACGATGTCGGCTCCACTCATATCGAGGTTGCCGGTCAGCGTGAAGTTGCCGACGGTCAGTGTGCCGCTGATGTCGGCATCACCGTTGACCTGCAGATCGACTGCTCCGCCGTCCGCACCGTCAACCGTCAACTGAAGTCCGTCTGCGCCGTTGCCGATCGTGCTGGAACCGTTGACGTTGTTGACGTCGAGTTCGCCGTCGATGACCACATCAACGTCGCCTGCGCCGGTATTCTGGAACGTTGTGACAACGTCCGCGGCGGAGTTCCACGAGAAAGCATCCTGCGAAATCAGAAGATCTGCGCCGACACCGGTGTTGATCCCGATGCCGTCACCCCGTACGAAGGCCTCCAGCGTTCCGTCGCCGTTGGCATCGAAGCGAATGGTGTTTGCGCCCCGGTCGATCTCGATCTCGGCGTCGCCGCCGTCGACGTTGATCGTTCCTGTGTTTCCTGCGTATCCGAGCATCATCTCCGTGCCGACTGCATCGCCGATGTGAAGGCTTGCGCCGTCCACATAGACGTCGCGCCAGCGGTTCGCGTTCGAACCGAGGTCGTACGTTGCGTCAGCCGTCGGAATGATATGGTCGTCAACGTTCAGATCGCCGGTGCTGCTGAAGATGTTCCCCTGCAGGTCGCTCGTTCCGGTGACCGTCAGATCGCCCGTCACGTCCACACCGCCGTTTGCGTCAACGTTGCCGCTGAAGGTGACCTGACCGCCGCCGGTCTGGTCGAGCGTTCCGTCAACCGTGGTCTCGTCGAGCG
>CBFGQN010000039.1:0-13182 GCA_965650895.1 uncultured Ignavibacteria bacterium
CAGGAATCCGGCAACGATGAAGAAGGGGATGAGGCCGATGACGATCTTCAATCCCCGAAGCGCCCCTCTGGTAAAGGCAACTTTCCTGGAGTAGGTCCCCGGAAAGAGAAGGCTGTTCCCCATGACAAGACCGGCCGCTCCGGCGACGATAATCGCCGATATCTCGATGGTGCCGTGAATGTAGACCGTCAGAAGCGACGTGAAGAGATAGCCCTGATCATGCAGAAACGTGTGGAAGACCCCGAGCATCATTCCGTTTTTGATCAACAGCCAGACTGTACCGAATGAAAAGAGCGCGCCGAGAATAAAGGCATAGAAAGAGACCAGAATGTTGTTGGCGGTAATGCGCAGGAACATATTGATCTGCGAGTCCGACTTGTAGACCCCCATCGGATCTCCCTGAGCGATGTTGTCCATCGTCATGTCCACATATCTGTCGCCGAGGATCGAGCCGGGGAACGAGGGATCGTTGGCGGTGGAGACCACGGCAATCAGGACGGCAACGGCAAACACAACAAAGGAGAGGAGGAACTCCTTCCTCGCACCGTACATCTCCATCGGAACTTCCCGCAGCCAGAACTCTCTGAAGCGATCCCCCCGTTCACGTTTTCTCCTGTAAATCGCCTGGTGAGCTTTTGTGGCCAGGCCGTTCAGATACGTGGCGGTCTTCGTCCGCGGATAGAATGTGCGGGCGTAGGACAGATCATCGGTCAACTGCACGAAGAGCGCAGCCAGCTTGTCCGGGTCATGCTCCCGGCTTTGCCGTTCAAGCATCGACTCGAACTCCTTCCACCGATCCGCATTTCGTTTGACGAACAGAGCCTCTTTCATCCGGAAGTGATCTCTATTGTTTGGAAGTTCATCGTAGAGAAGCGAAATTTGCCCCGCAAGATAGAAAAGTTTGGAGAGAGAAGAGTTCGTAGAGTGTGAGACTGCAGATGTCCGGTCCATTGCTCATGGTTGACCAATTGCTGATAGCTGACTGCTCATAGCTCATTTCTCAAAGCTCACCACCCATTACCACAAATACATCATACATACAGGTCCATGCCGTAACCCCGGCTTCACACAACAACTATCAGTCCATGAAGATTCGCATCCATACCACGCAGAACGTAGACCTCGAATACGAGGTAGCCGGTATCGGCTATCGGTTTATCGCCGCCCTGATCGACCTGGCAATCTTCGCCGGTTACTACGCCTTCTGGTTTCTGCTGGCAATCACCGCAGATTTCGACTTGCCCGAATGGATGATCTACGTCTTCCTGCTGCCCCCTCTTCCTCTGCTTTTCTATCCTCTGGTCTGTGAGGTATTCATGGACGGACAAACCGTCGGCAAGCGGGCAATGAAGCTGAAGGTGGTCCGGACAGACGGATCACAGCCGACGGTCGGATCCTATCTGTTGCGCTGGCTCTTCTGGATCGTCGAGGCAAATCCGATTACAGCGGTTGTCGGTCTGGGAAGTATCGCCGTCATCTCGATTGTCGCCACCCGCTACGGACAGCGTGTCGGCGACCTTGCTGCCGGAACTACTGTGGTCAGGATGACAACCGGGGACGAAGTGGAGGAAACGCTCTTCCTTCCTCTCGGAGCCGACTACACACCGGTCTGGCCGCAGGCTGTCCGGCTGAACGACAGTGATATGGCGGTGATCCGTCAGGGATTTGAAGCGGTCGGCAAGGGGGCCGAGCCGGAGATCCTCTCGAAGATCGCCTACAAGATCGCCGATGTTCTTGAGATCGAACGATCGAAAGTAGGAACCACCGAGTTGTTCCTGAAAACAATCCTCAACGACTATCACTATATGGCGGGTCAAGTCTGAAGAAGAGAGGGAAGTGGAGCATGGAGCGAACGGGAGCTTCTCTTCGATTACTCCATTGCTTCGTCCGCCAGCACGGCATCCGCTTCGATCTCGACGAGCAGAGCAGGATCGATCAACCGACGAACTTCCACCATCGTGGCGACCGGACGGATATCTCCGAAGAACTCGCCGTGAACGCGACCGATCTCTTCCCAGCGATCAATATCGGTCACATACATACGGGTCCGGACAACATCCTGCAGACTTCCCCCCGCCCGGTTCAACGCACTCTCTATTTTCCCGATGATGTATCGGGTCTGTTCCGCCGCGTCCCCCTCTGCCACCACTTGCCCTTCATCATCGACGGCAGTGGTTCCCGCCACGCAGATCAGATTCCCGATCCGGACGGCACGCGAATAGCCGACAAGAGACTCCCACGGACTGCCGGAAGAAATCGTTCTGCGCGCGCGAGCATCTCCATTGTTTATAACAGACATCTGTCAATAACTCCAGCTCTATCGATGATGAGCGTTCGATAAAAAAAGGGCCGGACTGCAACCGTTCCATCCGATACTTCGCCATTCGAAAATCGACGCTCGGAAATCCTCTACACCTCTTTCCCCGTCACATCATACGCCCTGACTCCGACCGCCGCCGATATCGTCCCGGGATACTCCTCCCGAAGAAGCGACCAGATCATCACATCCCCCGGCTCGTCGTGCCCCGGAAGCATGTGCCGATGGAACGTAGCCTCGTGGCGGAAGCCGAGCTTGCGCGGAACCGCCACGCTGGCTCCGTTCTCCGGATCGCAACGAATCTCCAACCGATGGAATTCCTCCTTCTCGAACCCGACCTTCACGAGTGCGGAGGTCGATTCGGTGATAATACCCTGATTGGCTCTGTCGGCCCGCACCCAGTATCCGATCTCCCGCTCGTTCACCCCCCGACGGGGATGAAATCCGGTTCCACCAAGCACTTCGGTCTCATCCCGGTTGAAAATACCGAGGATAAAATCCTGACCGAGGTCGAACTTGCCCCGGAACATCCTGAGCAGTTCAACTTTCTCCTCGAGCGTTTGCGGTTCGCCTTTGGCCCACGGCATCCAGGGAAGCAAGTGGTCGATGCTGAGATCAATGGCGGATTTCAGCAGCGGGGCATCCTTCGGTTCCCAGCAGCGAATGACGAGACGTTCGGTTTCGATCCGGTAGACAGGCATTGTTCAATTGATTACGCGATGCAGGTATTACCTTAACCGTCGGCGGTTGCCTTGCGCTCCGCGGTCGCAAACCGACGGAACGGATTTCAGGAAGTCGAAGCTGCCGATACGGATGTTCTCAACAATTCCGTTATCATCGCCAGGTGATGATCGTCGTGCTCCGCTACGAAGCAGACCAGATCGACCGGCCTCAACTCTCTCCCCAATCGTTCATGAAACGCACGTTTCTCCGGTGATGTACGGCACAGCGTCGCCAGTCCCTCAGCCAGAGCGCCCCTGGTCATCCGGAACCGATCCAGAAGGTCGGTGATCGACCAGGCGTTATAGTCGGCTTCGTTCGTCGAACGATTGCTCATGTCGGCCGGTCGAAACGACCGGAGCCCGTTGTTCAGATCCTCCACCCTTCCCAGATGAAGCTGATCGATCTCGATCAGATGACCGATGTGTTCCTGAATCGACCACGTGTCGTTGCGTCGCCGCGTCAAGACCGATGGGGATAGCCCCTGTACTTTTTCCTCTGCTCTTGCGGGAGTTCCGTTCAATCGTTCGAGAAGATTCGGGAAGAGTTCGGCCGGGAAGTCGAATCCGAACGTTCTGTCGATCCACCTGATCATAGCATTCTCCCTTCAAGCGGGCTTCCGGCCAGAGCTTCGGCTCTGGATGCCTTCAACTCGGACGTTGCTCCGCCCCAATCGATCCAGACCGGCAGACCGTTTTCCATGCGGAAGCGACGTATCACTTTTCCCCCTCTGCTTTCAACGACCAGTCCCTCTTCCTTCTTCAGAAGTACCGGCCCCACGACTTCGGAGGAACCTTCATGGAACTCCGTATACTCCAGTTGATCTTCCACCCGCCTCAGAAGGAGTATCCACGCGGAAGTCGGGAAGAGTTCCTCTTTCGAATCGGGCATTCCGGTCCACTCACCGTCGGCGACTCTATAGGCGGTGATCGTTCCCCCTTTGTGCTTCAGCCAGAACGGGTTGCGTCGGACGTGTCCCTCGACCTCGAAGACGGCATTCTGATAGAGCAGATCCTCCTCTTCCCACCATTCGAAATATCCGACAGGTTTTCCATTGATGCGAAAGTCGTAGTAGTTGGCCTCCATTACGCTCTCCTCCGCGGACAGGTTTTCATCCGGCATAAACGTGAATTGATTTTCTCCTTAACCCGATTTTTCCTCCAGTGTTACACCGGCCCCCGCTGAGAGGAGACTCCATCTTCCCGACCGACTTCCGGCAGCGGACCGTGTTCGGCAAACGTTCCCTGCCGTTCAGCCTGCGCCTGCCGGGCAGGACAACCGTCCCCTCAGTCCGGTTCGACAGGGTTTTTGCCGGGTGTGGCTTTTGCGCGGTGATCGTCACTTCCGCTCAATGTCCGGTCCAGCCAGAAGAAGGCCTCCTCAAGAAGGGCCTTCCCCTCCTCTCCCTTCAACAGATTATCGTGACCACGCCCCGGAACCCGGATCATCTCGCTCCGACGTGCCGAGGAGTGAAGTCGCTCGCCGTGCTCCACCGGAATTTTCCAATCTTCCTCTCCGTGAATCACCAGCAAAGGAATGCGAAGTTGACGTGCCGCCTGTCTGGTATCGGCTCTGGCCGGGTCGAACCCGGCAACTTCTCCACCCTCCACCACCACCTCATCGAATTCCCGCTCCGAGATCATCGGGGCGACGAAGGGGAGAAAGCACTCCACATAATCCTCGACGACCTCCCGCATGGAACTGAAGGTGGAGAGGCTGACGATTCCGGCCACCCGGTCATCCTTCACTCCAAGCTGTACGGCAACCGCACCGCCGAACGAGAAACCGATTACACCGAGCGGTTTCCGAAGAAGTCCTTGTGCCTGCAACGTATCGAGCAACACCACCATGTCGCGGGATTCGTAGACACCGAAGCTGACGTGTTCACCGGTAGAGAGCCCATGACCGCGATGATCGACCAGCACAACCCGGTACCCTGTCCGGCAACCCACCGACCGAACTCCAGTTGCGACAGCTTGTTGTCCCGATGGCCGTGCAGCAGCAGAATAGTTCCGCGAGGTTCCGGTTGGTCGGGATTGATGACAAAGGACGAAAGCGAAACGTCCGGAGGACCGGCGTGAACCCGCAGATGGAGATCGACGCCGAGCCGGGCAAGTTCTTCCGGACCGGGATCCTGCGTCGTATCGATTTCGCTCCAGCCGTTCGGCGCGCTCACCATCAGTTGAGGAAGAAGCAGAGGGAGGAGAAGGATAAGTCCGCCCCAGAAAATCAGGAGAAGGCCCAGAATGCGAATGGTGCGAGTGAGGTACTTCTTCATGACAGATAAACATATTGAGAGAGGGTTCGGTCGGAGTTACCCGTTCCTCGGTTCCCAGATCCCGGTCAGCACGCAGTCCCACGGGAACTTGAACTCATCGGCCGGATCGTACGGATGGGTTTGCAGGTTCACAACGATCGTCTCCGGCTGCGAGAGGGCTTTCCAGCCGTGCATCACGCCGGGAGGAATCAACAGAAGTGCGGGGCGCTGCATGCCCATGATAAAGCTGTTGACGTGACCGAATGTGGGAGACTCTTCCCGAACGTCGACGCAGACGACCTGGAGTTTGCCGCGGGTGACGGTGAACTGATCGGTGTGGATCGCATGGAGGTGCCAGCACTTCGTCACACCGTAATCGGTCGCCGACTGGTAGACATGTTGCGGCACGGCAAGTCCTTCCCGCTCCACCCAGGGGAGAGACCAGAGTTCGATCACGTCTCCCCGGCCATCGACCACCGGCCGCAGTTCCTTCCGCTTCACTCCCTCGATTGTCGGACCATTTGCAGAGGAATGCTCGACAAATGGAATGCGTTGTATATCATCGATTGTCAAATCCATAACCGGCGACTTCAAATCCATGACTTCAGATACGATGGAATGTTTCGACTGATCATGGAATATACCAGAGGCCGATGGAATCGCCAGCGGAACTTCGAAGAGGATCTCCCCGGAAACGTAGCGGAAGGGACAGATTACGTACTTTTGTTCAGTAGGATCAGCATTCAATTATTTGGCATTTCTTTGACTGAACGGAGGAAAACAGCATGTCCGCACACGATACGGCCCTGACCGGTTTCGACACGTCCCTGAGCGAAGAGCAGATTGCCGTCCGCGATCTTGCCCGGGACTTTGCCGAACGGGAAATCCGCCCGGTGGTGATGGCGTACGACGAATCGCAGGAGTTCCCGACGGAGATCTTTGGAAAGATGGCCGAGCTTGGATTTCTCGGCGTGATGGTGCCGACCGAGTACGACGGGGCCGGACTCGGTTCGATCGAGTTCTCGTTGATTGTTGAGGAGATCGCCCGGGTCGATCCTTCGGTTGCGCTCGGCGTCGCCGCTCACAACGGACTCTGTACGGGCCACATCCTGGCCTTCGGTTCCGATGCATTGAAGGAAGAATACGTCCGGCGACTTGCCGTCGGCGAGACGATGGGAGCCTGGGGACTGACCGAGCCGGGTTCCGGTTCGGATGCCGGAGGGATGCTGACCACAGCACGGCGCGACGGTGATGACTGGATTGTGAACGGTTCGAAGAACTTCATCACGCACGGCACGGTCGGGGAAATCGCCGTGATCATCGCAATGACTGATCCCGATCTTCCTCCCGGCAAAGGAGCTTCGGCATTTGTCCTCGATAAATCGATGGACGGCTTCTACGCCTCGAAGAAAGAGAACAAGCTCGGCATGCGCTGCTCCGATACGTCCAGTCTGGTAATGGAAGATGTTCGCGTTCCGGGAAAGAATCTCATCGGGAACGAAGGGGAAGGATTCAGGCAGGCATTGAAGATACTTGACGGCGGACGGATCTCCATTGCAGCCCTTTCGGTCGGACTTGCCCAGGGAGCGCTCGACGCGGCACTGAAGTATGCAGGGGAGCGACGTCAGTTCGGCAGTCCGCTCGCCTCCTATCAGGCGATCCAGTTCAAGCTGGCGAAGATGGCAACCGATATAGCGGCTTCCCGTCTGCTGACGCACCGGGCCGCCTTCCTGCGGGATAGTGGTCAGGACTATTCCTTGGCCGCCTCCCAGGCAAAGCTCTTCGCGAGCGAGACCGCCGTCAGGTGTGCCGAGGAGGCCGTGCAGATTCACGGCGGGTACGGTTATATCAAGGAATATCCGGTCGAGAAATACTATCGCGACGCGAAGCTGCTGACGATCGGCGAGGGGACATCAGAAATTCAGAAGCTGGTGATCTCACGTCACATTCTCGGATCGTAGAAGTCCTCAGGAAAGCCCGAATGCTTTCCGGTAAACATTCTCAGGAATCAAACAAGCAAATTATTTGTTCTGACAGGTTGTTACGTCCAGCAAAGCAACTGAAATCGTACCTCGGGTGTTAGTTGTACTGAGTGGTACCTATGTCCAAATCTGAAGTGAGGAAGGAAAAGATGGATTTAAGCCTGCAGATTGAAGAACTCTTTCGGCGGGACCGGCATAAATTCGTCGGATATATCCGCGAACGGGTCCGTTCGAAGGAGGAGGCCGAAGACATCCTGCAAGATGTCTTCGCGAACGTTCTTGCGGCGGCTCAGGGCGTAACCGAACCGATAGAAAACCTCGGCGCCTGGGTCTTCACCGCCGTCCGCAACCGCATCATCGATTCATACCGGAAGAAGCGCCCGCAAAGCTTCACCGATACGGTCTACAGCGACGACGACGGCGACATCGCCGCCTTTGAAAATTTTCTGAGCGACGTGACGCTCAGTCCGGAACGAAACCTGGTGGCCCGCACAATCCGCGAGGCGATCATGGAGGCACTTGAAGAACTTCCGCCGGAACAGAAATACGCCTTCGTCAAAAATGAGTTCGAAGGGGTCAGTTTCCGCGAGATGTCGGAGGAGACCGGAGAGAATATCAACACACTTCTCGCCCGGAAACGCTACGCGGTTCTCTACATGAGAAAACGCCTGAAAGAATTGTATAACGCCTTGCAAGATTAGATTTTGCGGTCCGTCAAGGGGGGAGTACTTTTTTCACGACATGCAGAAAATGAAGTAGCCTCTACGTGGAGGAATGAGACGGACAGCGAATCAAACCGCACCAAAAGCGCTACGCTATCTCATCGGCGCAAGCATACTTCTGCTTGCGCTGATGTTGTTTTCGGAACTCTCTTGCTCTATCCTCGGCCTTTGCACCAACTGGTTTCCCCTGGCGCATCTCCTCGGTTTCTGGGAAGTCATGGGCATTTCCACTGCGGTTCTCTTCTCCTCCCTCGCGATTCATTCATTGCGCCGCAGTCGGATCTCCCGCGCATCTTCTGCGGCTCCCCTCTTTCCTCCGGATGACCTCGAACCGGATACCGGAGAATACAGGGCGGTTCGGAACGACCCCGGCTCTCTGCGCCGACGTGAGGGATGGCGTCCGCTGATAAAACAGCTTTCGGATGAGGAGAAGCAACGCCTGAAGTTGCTGATGGAAGAGCGATGCTTCGGTCCCGGTTCCCTCTCGGGAAGCAACAAAAACAATCCGGCCGAATAGCTCTCCCCTTCTACTCCGTCACAGCCTCTTCCGCCGCATCCGGCGAGTCCCCTCCGGCAATCTGCTCTCCCAGAACCGTTTCCAGTATCTCCAGTGTGCTCTTTTTATCTCCCAGATAGAGAGCAATCACCTTGCTCTGCCTGAAGAAGTGCGGAGTCTTGGTTTCGTTCAGCTTTTTCCCGCCGATACTGGTCCCGTCCGGACTGATACTCTTCTCAAAAGCATCGGCCTCCTCCTGTTCGGCGAACTCCAGAACGTAGACAGGGCTGCCGTTGATTTTCAATCCGCGCGCCGGTCGGTTGAAGTAGGGTTTCTCCACTTCCGGACCGATCTCGGCACGATATCCTGAAGCGGTGAAAAGCTGGTAGACGCCGTAAGTGATCGACTGCACATCCAGCCCTTCCCCCTCTCCATAATCCAGATCCCGTTCCGGCGAATCCTCGCAACCGGGAAAGCCGCACCCGGCACAGCAGAATGTGAGAACCAGTCCCAGCAGAATTGATCTTATGCTATCCATACCGTCTTGATGTTGACAAATTCCCGGATACCGAACTCCCCAAGCTCCCGTCCGACACCACTTCTCTTGACTCCGCCGAACGGAAGGCGAGGATCGGATTTCACCATCCCGTTGATAAAGACCGATCCGGTCTCGATCTCACGAACCAGCCGTTCCCGCTCCACCTCATCGTTCGTCCAGGCCGAAGCCCCAAGCCCGAAACGGGAGTTGTTCGCCGTCGAGAGCGCCTCCTCAAGGCTTCCCACACGAACCAGCGCGGCAACCGGACCGAACGTCTCCTGATCGAACGCCGCCATGCCGGGCCGGACATCGGCCAGAACGGTCGGCTCGAAAAAGAACCCCTTTCCCTCCATCTTCTTCCCTCCGGCAAGGACCTTCGCCCCCTTCTCCACCGAGGCATCGACCTGCTCCTGCAAGTCGTCGGCAAACTCTTTGCGCGCCATCGGTCCGATATCGGTCTTCTCGTCAAGAGGATCTCCTACTTTCAACTCCTTGAACTTCCGAACGAACCGCTCGGTAAATTCATCGGCGATCTCCTCGTGCAGAATAAAACGCTTTGCGGCGATACAGCTCTGTCCGTTGTTGATTGTCCGGGCGGTGACCGCCGTCGCGACGGCCTTCTCCAGATCGGCACTCGGCATGACGACAAACGGATCGCTCCCCCCAAGCTCCAGCACAACTTTCTTGATTCCCTTTCCGGCCGCCTCGGCAACCGAACGCCCGGCCCCTTCGCTTCCGGTAAGTGTGACGGCTGCAATTCCGTCATCGGCAATGATCGAGGCGACGGGACCGGAACCGATCAGCAGGGTCTGGAAGCATCCTTCCGGAAAACCGGCATCACGGAAGATCTCCTCGATCGCCAGAGCCGATCCGGGAACGTTCGAGGCATGTTTCAGCAGACCGACGTTTCCGGCCATCAGGGCGGGGGCGGCAAAGCGAAAGACCTGCCAGAAGGGGAAGTTCCAGGGCATCACCGCAAGGACCGGACCGATCGGCTGAAAGGCAACGTAGCTGCGGCTTCCATCGGTTTCGGTCGGTTCGTCGGCAAGGAAGCGTTCGGCGTGTTCGGCGTAATACTCGCAGACCCACGCACACTTCTCCACCTCGGACCGGGCCGCTTCGATAGTCTTTCCCATCTCCGTCGTCATCAACTCCGCATAGCGATCCCGCCGCTCTTTCAGAAGTGCGGCCGCCCGGCGCATCCACCCGGCACGTTCGTCGAAGGAACGTTTGCGATGCCTGCCGAACTCCTCTGTCCCCCTCTCAATCTTTTGTTTGATCCCCTCCTCGCTCAACTCCTCATAGGTGCGCACCTGCTCTCCGGTCGTCGGGTTGATTACCTTCAGTGCCATATACTGCTCTTCTTTCTTTTTCTGCTGAATTCCATCATGTCTCCGGGGAGGAGAACATGAACAAGATACGAGAAGTTCAGCCCCGCCCGGAAGCGAAAAGAAACCGCCTGTCTTTTTCACCGGATCGTCCGGTAAAGAAGACAGGCGGTTGTCGCCATCAAGGTATTGACAATCCTTGTTGTTCCTCGCTTCAGGCTTTCTCGGAAATGGACTCGCTCCAGAACGAATGATTCGGATCGAAGCAATCGAAACAGGAGATGTAGAGGTCGGCACCGATACCGGAGAGACCCTCCATCGTCTTCGGCGACAGTTTGATGTTCATCAACCCGATCGAGGAGGCAAGGGTGTAGTAGAAGTAGATGCGATCCATACCGGCCTCGCTCTTCAGGGTCTCGACGTGGGGGGCAATCTCGTCGATCAGACAGGAGATATGGTGGTCGCGGCATTCGTTGACGTCGTCGCGGGAATTGATCTCGCGCGACCAGAAACTCTGTTCCCACCGGGCGTCGTCCCCGGCATCCGGATGCCGGATCTCCCCTTGTTGCCCGGTCTGGGTCGGTTCCACACCAATAATTTCCGTAGCCTTCGCAGGATCGAAGCCGTCGCCGGCAAGCGTCACCTGCACGGAATAATCATTCGTCAGGAACAGGTCTTCAGCAGGTAGTTCACGTTTGTTCATACACAGACTTGTTGTTCGTAGTGAGAAAACGGTTGTTTTTGGAACAGTGCGATGACGAGGTTGCCGGGAGAGTATTTGAGGGGAAACGGCTCTCAATCGTTTTTTATATCTCTCTCACGCGGCATCACCAGCAACAGCAATAACCCCAATCCTATCACAAAAAATTCCCGCCCCCGCTTCATCACCACCATGCGGGCGGCGGTCACCTCGGGCTGCGGAAGACCGTGGGCGGCGGCCAGACTCCGGATCGTCCAGTCCTGTCCGCCGAGACCGATCGGGATCACAAAGACGAGCATCCGGACGACGACGCTGACCGCATCGATCGAATAGATCTGAAAGAAATCCGCATCGATCCCGAGCCAGCGAACGATGAAGTAGAGTTCCACGCCGTTGAGCGACCAGGCAATGAAGGAGAAGAGGACGGCAAGAAGCAGACGGTAGCGATGGCGCCGGAACTCCCGGGCGACCAGCGTCTCGATCTCCCGCAATTCCTTCAATCCGATGTTCCACCAGCGGGCGATCCACCCCTCCCGCTCGGAGAAGGAGAACCGGCGGTTCATCGGCTGCCACAGGACCATCGCGGCGGCAAACCCGAGAATGATCAGCAGAACGGCAAGCGCTCCCCCCAGCACCACCATCGCAAAATCTCCCACACCGAAGACGTTCTCCGACATGTTGTCGATCACCGAGTAGGAGAGCGCAAGGCCAACGAAGATGTAGACGATCTGGCCGACGATCAGCACGAACTTGGAGAGGAGGAAGGAAGTGGTCGCCTCCGGACGGGTCATGACGGAACTCTTCATCAGGAACCCGACCTTCATCGGCTCGCCGATCACCGCCCCTCCGGGAATAATATTGGTGACCGCTTCGCAGCGGAGGCGGATCAGAGCCAGACGGAAGAGAGAGGGACGTTTCTCGCCGCAGACGATCCACCAGCTTGCCGTGTCGAACGTATAGTTGACAAGCAGAAGACCAAGGATCGTCAGAATAATCGCCGGCAGGGAATCGAGCGAGGCTGCGGGGAGCGTGTTGAAGTTGACGTCACGCGCCAGCAGGCTGAAGAAGGTGATCCCGCCGAGGGCGAGAACAACCTGCAGAAGTCTGCCGACCGGAAATCGGGAAGCTTTATTTGCTCTGTCTTCCTGTGATTGCTCCACGCGTCTTTCGAGCCGAAGAGTGCAGAATACAGCACAATAACAACGGGCGGAAGAGCTGTCTTCTCTCTTCCGCCCTGATCTTTGCAAAGACATTTCGCGGGATCACGAGCTCCCGCAACCGGATCACCGGAACCTACTCGTTCTCGGTCCCTTCTTCATCCACAACGAAGACTTTCAGTGCCGTGGTCACGTTCTTGTGAAGCTTCACCGGAACGTCGAACATGCCGAGCGTCTTGATCGGCTCGTCGATCTGGATCGAGCGGCGGTCGATGTTGTGCCCCTGCGCGGCCAGCTCCTCGGCGATCATCGGTGCGGTCACCGAACCGAAGAGACGGTCCTCCTCGCCGACACGCATCGGGATCGTGATCGATACCGATTCCAGTTTCTCGGCAATCACCCGGGCCTCATCCTCGAGGCGTGACTGTTTGGCTTCCCACGTTCTCTTCTCGGCCTCGACGGCCCGCAGAGCCCCTTCGGTGGCGCGATAAGCGATTCCGCGCGGAATCAGAAAATTCCGTGCATAGCCGCTCTTCACTTCCACCACTTCACCGATCTCGCCAAGATTTTCGTAATCCTGTCGCAGGATAATTTTGGTCGTTGACATTTCTCTACCCTGAATTTATACTGTGCTACTGATTTTGCATCTTTTATACGTTCTGCCGGACGTCTCGGACGACGACCGGAGAAGCGTCAGAACTCGTAAGCCGTTTCCGAATCCGAAGACTCTGCGGCATAGGCATCATACGGCTCGTTGTCGTCGCCGAAATCGATGTCGCCGAACGAATACTCCTCGTCCTCAGCCGATCCGTCATCATCATCATCCATATCATCACGCCACTTGCTCAGGAACTGAATGCGCCGGGCCTTGATCTCCACGGCCGAACGTGACGACCCGTCGTCAAGTTGCCATGTACGACTCTGCAACTCCCCTTCGACAAGGACTGCGCTCCCCTTTTCCAACT
>CBFGQN010000040.1:0-13161 GCA_965650895.1 uncultured Ignavibacteria bacterium
CTTTATCCATATCCTTTTGCCCATAAGGTTGATTATGCGACTTATGGCTTGAGGGGTGGGGGCGATGCCTGATCGGGCGAAGACGGAAAAGGCGCCTGGACAGGACGCCGAAGGCCGCGCCGCGGACCGCTCCCTCCCCCGCACATCGGACCCCTTTGCGGACCTCGTGACGTTAATGGGCCGGCTGCGGACGCCGGGGAGCGGATGCCCGTGGGACGTGGAGCAGACGTTCGATCTCCTTGATACTCAGCGGAACTTTCCCTCCGGTGACGATCTCATGATTCCCCTCGTCATGAAGGATGATCCATGCACTCCTTCCTGAAGTGACGTCGCAGGCGATCGAGACCGAGGCCTTCATCAGAGCGTTCATATCGAACGAGTCGACCATCAGCCGACCGAAGTTCGAGAGGGAGGAGACCTCGATGTTCCGCCGGTCCATCGCCCCGGCGGTCGGGAGCGTCAGGAGGATGCGGATGAACAGGCCGATTTCCGCGGAGATGATCAGGCCGGAGAAGATGATGAGGAGCATGTCCAGAAGAGGAGAGATCCCCTCGAGAAGGAGGCTGAGATAAGGCTCCCGGACGAGACTCAGTCCGGTACCTGCGATAACGCCGACAAAGGAGAGTCCGAGCATCCGGTACTTCTGATCGCGCCATACATGAACCACCCAGCCGGAGCGGAGGCCGAGGAAAAAAAGGCCGAAGGAGAGGATGGCGGAGATCGTCGCGCCGATGATATATCCGGCCGGTTCGGGAACCAGCACTACGAACAGAAGCGACAGGATCAGTCCGTAGCGGAGCAGATTGAGGACCTTCTGCGACAGTCGGCTTCCGTAGCTGAAGAGGAGCAGCAAACGTTCGGTCAGAAAGGCAACCGAGCAGAAGACCACCAGTCCGGCAAGCCGCGCAAGCACAAACGTTCCGAAGTCCTCCGGTCCGTCCATCTCGTTGAATGAGAAGGGGAGGAAGGAGAAAAAGATCAGAATGCCGAGCGAGACGAGTGTGGCGACGATCAGGCCGCTGTGAAGACGGTAGGCTTCCTGGTGATCTGCCGGGCGTCGTGAGGGATGGAACCAGCGATAGAAGACCGGAAGAAAGAGAAGGAGAGGGAGGAGATTCCGGAACCATCCTCGCTCATCCGGACCGGTGCCGAAGCCGAACAGCCAGTCGGCAAAACCGAGGGCAATCCAGCCGCATGCGGCTACAGCCAGGGTTATCATTGTCCGGAGATCCGGCAACGCCCATATCGTTTCTTCTCCCAGACGGATCTCTTTTCTCATGGCGGCAGTTGTTCGCGTGATCTTCAAGGATGTTTCACCCTGTGTCGAAAAGTCCTAAAAGGCATATTTTGTCCGGTTCTCCCGTCTCTGAAGAGCTCCGATGCACTCGCTCACCTTCTTCATCCTTGTTCGCATACGCATTTCACCGTAAATTTAATGCTCGTTTATTGCGAATACATAATTTTGATCCGA
Organism: uncultured Ignavibacteria bacterium; assembly: GCA_965650895.1. Classification (GTDB taxonomy): domain Bacteria; phylum Bacteroidota; class Ignavibacteria; order OLB7; family OLB7; genus JAGWAZ01. The sequence continues at coordinate 1,472 of CBFGQN010000040.1, forward strand.
TCAACTGTTCTGTTAATACTATGACGCGACGACGCAAGAGATCGAAGTATATCACGCTTCAGAATATGTGTGAGACCTGCGTGATGCCGACCAAGTTCGAGCTGCTGGCCGAGGTCTCCGGTCTGGAGGAAGACAAGCGCTGGGCAAAGTGTACCAAGTGCCACCATACGATGATGCTTGATCTGGAAGTGATCGAAAGTGAGCAGAACCCGCCGAAGGAGACCAACGTTCCGGTAGAGGACTGCATCGATTACTCCCCGAAGGAGAACTATGCGATCGGCGATGCGATCTACCACAAGGGATGGGATGATGTCGGAACGGTGATCAGCAAGGAACTGACCTCCAACGGCAGCCAGGCGATCGTCGTCACCTTCAACAAGGTGGGGGAGAAGCGGTTGATCGAGAACATCGGCGGCTGATACCGCAAGGAAAAGATTTTGACGTATCCATCATAAAGCAAAAGAACAATCATTTAGCGACAGCAAAGGGGGTGAATAAACTGTGATCGGTGTAACCGTACAGGACAACGAGTCAATCGACAGAGCGCTGCGTCGGTTCAAGAAAAAGTATGAACGGGCAGGGGTGCTGAAGGAATTCCGTCGTCGGACCGCCTACACGAAGCCGTCGGTCCTGAAGCGCATGGCGCATCAGAAGGCCGAGCGTCGTCAGCATCGCATTTCGCGCGAAATGCAGTAAAGAAGGTTCGGCTACGTGCCGACAACGTTTGCAATCTCCTCGCAACGCATTTGCCGTTGCGGGGAGATTGTTTCGTTTCTGAGTCGGTTTTCGGTCGGGAAATTCCGGCATGATCTTTGCCCGGCTTGCATCCTTCCGGCAGATTTCCTATTCTTCGGGCCGTGTCTGCGGAGGCCGGAACTCCTCGGCAGATCGACTCACTTCGCGAAAGCAGAGAGAACCATCTACAGCCGGAGCGGAATTCATGAGTGAAAACAGGATGGAAATGGACGGAGAGTCTATTCAGGAGCGGACGGCGAACAACAACCATCGGGAAGACGTTGCCGAAAGGGATCGTCTGATAACAAAGGGGCAGAGTGTGCTGGATCTCTGTATTCAGCAAAACAAACTTCTCTGCGTGCAGGGGTTCGTCGATTCGCAGGTTGAACGGGGAGGGGTCTATCTGGATGTGGTCAGGGCAATGCGGGACTATATCGCCGTTGAGCTGACGAACGACCACGACAGAAAGGAGAGGGGAATGCTTCGGGAGCTTCACCAGTACGTCAGCGCAAAGCTGCAACAGGTGCAGCAGGAACCGGAACCGGTTGCCGAAGTATAGGGAGCACAACACATAACCGAAAGGGTCGGCATCGTCTGATGCCGACCCTTTCTCGTACGTAGCCTTCTCAACATTCGATTTGTATGCAGCGAGGAGTTTTCCGGAAGAAATCATCCACCCCGTCTTGCGGACATCAACCCTTCCGTCGATTCAGAAATCGCCAAGCGGCCCAGGCCAGCATCGCCGCGCCGGTCGGAAGAATCGCCTCGTCGATCGTGAACCGGGAGTTGTGCAGACCGGCCACGCATCCCTGTTCCGGCGTCCCCGCCCCGATCCACCAGAACGTCCCCGGCACTTTCTCCAGGTAGTAGGCGAAATCCTCGGCGGCCATCAGCGGATCGGCCGTGAAGACATGATCCTTTCCGATCAGTTCTCCGGCACCGGTCTGCGCGAACTCCGTCATCGCCGGATCGTTCCGCAACGCCGGATATCCCTTGCGAATCTCCAGATCATACTCCGCTCCGTTCGCCCGGCAGACTCCGTCAACGATCTCTTCGATCCGCCGGTGGGCATACTCCCGCCACTCCGGATCCATCGCCCGCATCGTCCCCATCATCTTCACGTCGTCGGGAATCACGTTTGTGGTATAGCCACCCTGAATCATCGTGATCGACACTACTCCTTCGTTGAACGGGTTCAGGTTCCGGCTGACGATTTTCTGGAGGGAGGTGATCACTTCGGCGGCGGCGGTGATCGGATCGATCGCGTTCTGCGGGATCGCGCCGTGTCCGCTCTTCCCCCTGACGGTGATGTAGATCTCGTCGGCCGAGGCCATCATTGCGCCGGAGAGAAAACCGAGTTCCCCCGCCGGACGGAGAGGAAGGACATGCTGTCCGAAAATCGCTTCCACCGATGGCCCTTCCAGGGCTCCCTCGGCAATCATCGACGGCGCACCGCCGGGTATCAGTTCCTCGCTCGGCTGCATCAGGAACCGGACCGTTCCCGGGATCGCTTCGCGAATCTCCGCGAGGATCATCGCCGCCCCCAGGGCCATCGTCGTGTGGGCGTCGTGACCGCAGGCGTGCATAAGGCCCGGCTTCTTCGAGGCGAAGGGGAGACCGGTCTCCTCATGGATCGGCAGCGCATCCATATCTGCCCGAAGGGCGACGCATCCTCCGGCGGCCCCTCCCTCAAGCGTGCCGATGACGCCGGTCCGGGCAATCGATGCCGTGGCGATGCCGAGTTCATCCAGCACTCCCCGCGCCAGAGCCGATGTCTCATGTTCCTCGAATGCCAGTTCCGGGTTGGCGTGGATCGTCCGGCGAAGTTCGACCAGACGGTCCTGATGTTTCCTTGCCAGGTCCAGAAAGGCGGATGCGGAGAGTTCTTTCATGATGCGTTTTCGTTTTGATGTGAAGTCATCACGCAGTCCGCCGCAGGCGGACGCAAAGAAACAAAGGCGCAAAGGGTTGAGTCCTTTGCGCCTTTGCTTCAATGAACTGCAATCGTTCCTGAGATTACTTGCTTACTTGCTGTAGTCGTAAAAACCCCGTCCGGATTTCCGTCCCAGGTGCCCGGCATCGACCATGCGGCGGAGCAGCGGGCAGGGACGGTACTTGTCGTCGCCGAGGTCGTTGTGCAGAACTTCCAGAATATAGAGGCAGACATCCAGTCCGATGAAATCTGCCAGCGCCAGCGGTCCCATCGGGTGGGCCATACCGAGCTTCATCACCGAGTCGATGTTCTCGGCGGTTGCTATCCCTTCATTCAGACAGAAGATCGCCTCGTTGATCATCGGCATCAGCACCCGGTTGCTGACGAAGCCGGGGGAATCGTTCACCTCCACCGGTGTCTTCCCGAGAGCTTCGGCCAGTTCCTTGATCGTCTTGTAGGTCCGGTTGCTGGTATCGATGCCGCGAACGATCTCCACGAGCTTCATCACCGGAACCGGATTGAAGAAATGCATGCCGATCACCTTGTCCGGGCGTCCGGTGACGCCGGCCAGTCTGGTGATCGAGATCGAACTGGTGTTGCTTGCCAGAATCGCTCCCTTCTTCGCCGAGCTGTCGAGCGTACGGAACAGTTCGGCCTTCACACCGAAATTCTCTGTGGCCGCCTCGATAATCAGATCACACTCCGGAACCGATGCCTTCAGATCGGTTGATCTGTGGATACGCTTCAACGCTTCATCCTTCTGTTTCGCCTTCAGGATCCCCTTGCCGACCTGGCGCTCCATGTTGGCCTCGATCGTCCGGATTCCCGCCTCGATCCGTTCCTCCTCGGTATCGACGACGATGACGGGATAGCCGTTCTGTGCAAAGACGTGGGCAATCCCGTTCCCCATTGTCCCCGCCCCGATAACCATTACGTGATTGATGCTCATGAGTAGATGAAAAGTTCTGAGTTCAGTGTGTACGTGCAAAACCGTTGCTGTAACCGTCGGAGTTCCCCCGCTCCTCTACTGAAGATTCGGAAAGCCGGATGTCTCCGAAACGCCCTTACAGGGCCTCCACAATCAGGGCAGTGGCCTCGCCGCCGCCGATGCAGATCGCCGCCAGACCGTGTCGGGCTCCTCTCTGCTTCATTGCGTGGAGAAGGGTTGTCAGGATGCGGGCTCCGGAAGCGCCGATCGGATGTCCGAGGGCAACCGAGCCGCCGTTGACGTTCAGTTTCTCGTGAGGAATGCCGAGAGCATTCTGTGCGGCCAGGGCCACAACGGCAAATGCTTCGTTGACCTCGAAGAGATCGATCTCCTCAAGAGTCATATCGGCTTTCTCCAGCACCCGTCTGATCGCATCGACCGGGGCGGTTGTGAATTCCATCGGCGCCTGGGCGTGTGAGGCCTGCGCTATGATCCGGGCAATCGGCTTCAATCCGAGTTCCTTCGCCTTCTCCTCGTCGGCCAGAACCAGAGCGGCCGCACCGTCGTTGATGTTCGAGGCGTTTGCGGCGGTTACGGTCCCGTCTTTGGTGAAGACCGGCTTGAGCGTCGGAATCTTCTCGAAGACCGTCTTTGCCGGGTCCTCGTCGGTGTCGACAACCACGTCCCCTTTTCGTCCGGCAATCGTTACCGGCACGATCTCCTCGGCAAACCGTCCCTCGGCAATCGAACTCTGCGCCCGTTTGTAGCTCTCGATGGTGAACTCGTCCTGCGCCTCACGCGGCACGTTGCAATCAACGCCGCAACGGTCGGCCGCCACACCCATCGCCACGTGGTCGTAGGCGTCGGTCAGTCCGTCGTGCTGCATCGAATCGACCAGGGCTCCGTCGCCGAACTTGTAGCCGAAGCGTGCGTTCGGGATCAGATAGGGGGCCTGCGACATCGATTCCTGTCCCCCGGCCACCGCAATGGAGATATCACCGCAACGGATCATCTGGTCGGCCAGCATCACCGACTTCATTCCCGATCCGCAGACCTTGCCGACCGTAAGGGTCGGGACGCTGTCCGGAATCCCGGCGCCGATCGCCGCCTGACGTGCCGGGGACTGTCCGACACCTGCGGTCAGCACGTTCCCCATCAGCACTTCCTCGACCTGTTCCGGTTTCACTCCCGCCCGTTCAAGGGCGGCTTTGATGGCGATCCCTCCCAGTTCCGGTGCTTTCAACGAGGCCAGAGCGCCGCCGAACGAACCGATCGGAGTTCTGGCGGCCGATAGAATTACTGTTGACATGGATATCCGATAATTGATAATAGTTGGTAGAATTCTCGCTTGTGACGTCTCCGGGGAGTCTCTCTCTTACTCTGCCGAGACGTTCGCTTCCTTCGCTGCGTAGGTTCCATCTGTTGCCTGTTCCTTTTCCATCATCTCGATGAACTGTCGGAACAGATAGTCGGCATCGTGCGGACCGGGTCCGGCCTCCGGGTGGTACTGGACGCAGAAGAGGGGAATCTCTCTGTGGCGGAATCCTTCCACCGTTCTGTCGTTCAGGTTGACGTGAGTCAATTCCACCGGAAGATCCTTCATCGAATCGAGATCGACGGCGAAGCCGTGGTTCTGCGAGGTGATCTCGTTTGTTCCGGTTGCCGTCTGCTGCACCGGATGGTTAGCCCCCCGATGGCCGAACTTCAGCTTGTAGGTCTCCCCTCCGAGGGCCAGGGCAAGGAGCTGATGTCCGAGACAGATGCCGAAGATCGGTTTCTTTCCCATCAGGGCTTTCAGGTTCTCTATGGCATACTTCACCGCATCCGGATCGCCCGGACCGTTCGAGACGAAGATGCCGTCGGGATTCAGAGCCAGAATCTCTTCCGGCGGAGTCGATCCGGGAAGGACGGTCAGACGACAGCCGTAGGAGGCAAGCCGTTCCAGAATGTTGTGCTTGACGCCGAAGTCCAGCACCGCGACGTGGAACTGTCGCGACGCCTTGAATCCTTCGGTCGGCAGAAGGTATCCGCTCCTGTCGCACGATTCCCACTCGTACGGTTCGGCCGTCGTGACGTATGAGGTCAGATCGGCCCCCTTCATCGAGGGGATGGCTCTGGCCCGTTCAAGGAGCGTTTCCTCATCGGTTTCGATCACCGAGATAATTCCCCGCATCGCCCCCTCCTCGCGGAGCGTGCGCACCAGCATCCGGGTGTCGATCCCCTCGATGCCGAGGATCCCCTGATTGCGGAGATAGTCTTCCAGACTCTCCTCGCTTCGCCAGTTCGAGCTGATGCGGGAGAGTTCACGCACGACCATTCCGGCCGCCTGTATCCCTTTCGACTCGATGTCGAATCGGTTGACGCCGACGTTCCCCTGGTGCGGATACGTAAATGTCACGATCTGACCGTAGTAGCTCGGATCGGTCAGAATTTCCTGATATCCCGTCATCGACGTGTTGAAGACCACTTCCCCGAGTGCCTCGCGGTCGGTTGCGCCGAACCCGCGACCGGTGAAGACCAGGCCGTTTTCCAGTACCAGTTTCGCTTGCGGACGATCGTTAATCATGTAGATATGTGATGAGAACCGAACGGTCAGGATAAATCGCCTGAATCTACGAAGAAGAGGGCGGTCGGCAAACCGGAGGGGCGTAACAGAGAGGAACGAGAGGGCAGGGGACGAGGGGGACAGGGGACGAAGGAGGCAGAAGCCAAGACTTACCGCTCCAAGCCGCCTCCCCAAATCTCATTGCTCAAAGCTGACCGCTCCAAGCCGCCTCCTCAAATCTCATCGCTCAAAGCTGATTGCTCCAAGCCCCTTCCCCAAATCTCATTGCTCAAAGCTGACTGCCGACCTATCCCTTTTGCATCCCTTTCGCTTCGTTCCAGAACCTGTCCATCGTCTCCAGATCGGTCTCCTCGAACGTTGTTCCCTCTTCCTGAAGCCGCTGCTCCACGTGCCGGAAGCGGCGGATGAATTTGTTTGTGGTTCTCTGGAGGGCTTCTTCGGGATGGATGTCGAGGAAGCGGGCGATGTTCACCAGGGAGAAGAGGAGGTCGCCGAACTCTTCATCCCGGCGTTCCCGACTGCCGCCGGAGGTGACCTCATGCCGGAACTCCTCCACTTCCTCGGTCACTTTTTCCCAGACTCCGGAACTGTCCGGCCAGTCGAAGCCGACTTTCGATGCTTTCTCCTGGACGCGGGCGGCCCGTTGCAGTGCCGGGAGGGCTTTCGGCATCCCCTCGAAGATCGATGTCCGCCCCTCGGTCATCTTCAACTGTTCCCAGTTCCGCCTCACCGTCTCGGTGTCCTCGGCCTGGACATCGCCATAGACGTGGGGGTGACGGTGGACGAGTTTCCTTGCGATCATCCGGATCACATCCTCCAGCGTGAAGGCCTCCCGTTCCTCGGCCATCACCGAGTGCATCACCACGTGGAGGAGGATATCCCCCAGCTCCTTCTGGAACTCGGCGTCATTCTCTTCGGCGATCGATTCCTTGACCTCATACGCTTCCTCGATCAGAAGCGGAGCGATCGAGGCATGGGTCTGTTCGCGGTCCCACGGACAGTCGGTGCGGAGTCGGCGGACGATGGCGATCAGGTCGTCGAAGGTCTCGGTTGCAGGCGTTGTCCCGGTTCCTGTGTTATCATTCTTTTTGTTTATCTCAGGCATAGTCGGCGGTTTTCCGTTCATCGTATATCATATTCTCTCCCTGAACGATCGAGACCAGAAGCATCTGCATCAGGATCGAGTGGGAGATGCGGGAGGTCTTCAGCGCCAGGTCGGCCCCGAGCAGCGCCTCGAACGCGACGCGGATGCCGGGGAGACCGTAGCGGGAGAGGGCCGAGAGATATTCGTTGATAAAGAAGGAGGAGATGCCGACCTCCCGGGCCATCTCCTTCTGGTCTCTGTGGCGGGTCCGGATCTCCAGCAACCGCCAGAGGATGGTGAAGTAGCGCGTCAACATCGTCAGGATCAATTGCGGCGCCTCTCCGGCTATCAGCATCCGCTCGGCGATCTCCACCGACAGCTCCAGCTTCTTCTCGCCGAGTGCCTTCTGTAACTCGAAGATATTCCAGGTTCGCGACGCCCCCACCACGGCCTGCACATCCTCCAGCGTGATCTGCGGCCGGTCCTCGACAAACGTGAAGAGTTTCTCGATCTCGTTGTTCAGGGTTCTGAGCGAGGCGCCGACGTAGCCGACAAACATCTCGACCGCCTCCGGAGAGATCTTCTTCCCCCGCCCGGCGATTCTCCCGGTCACCCACGACGGCAGTTCCCGGTCATACAGTTTCTTGAAACGGACGGCCATGCTCCCGTCGACGATCCGGTCGTACGGAGCCTTCGGTTTTGCTTTCCCCTTCCCCAAAAAGGCATCGGTCGTTGCGGTCAGGATCAGCGTGGTCGTCTCCGAGGGGGAAGCCAGATAGTCGAGAAAGCCCGATCCGTCATCCCCTTTGCGGGAACCGATTGCCCGATCCACGTCTCTGAGAACCACCACGCGGCGTTCGGCCATCATCGGGTAGGCGGTTGCCCGCTCCACAACATCCCGCAACTGGATTTCGGTTCCGTGGAACTGGTCGTAGTTGAAACTGCTGGTCGACTTGTCGACTGCGACCGAGAGGAGGGAATGGAGGGCTTCCTCGATCAGAAACTCCTCCTCCCCGAAAAGGAAGTAGACCGGAGCGATCTGTCCGTTCCGGCGTCCGGTCTCGAAACTGTCAGGCGTAATCAGCGGCATCGATACGTGGCGAAATGGGATCCGTCATGAAAACCTGAACAATATACGTAACGATCTCCGGCCATGCGGGTAGAGAAGAAATCATTCCGTATCGTCATCGTACTCTCTGCGGCAGTTACATCGGTCCGGCGGGTCGTCACGATACGCAAATGAAACACCATCAACATTTGCTTTTCAGGGAAGTCCGGTGTATAATTGGCGGAACGTGGCGGGGTCCGGTTCGTCGAAATCACCATCAATCCTGATACAGGGTAAATCCAATCATGTCGAGGTTGCTATGAAACGTTCAGGCAGAAAAGATGCGCTTACGGTCGTTATGCTGACGGTTGCTTTGCTCTTGTCATCCGTCCCACCGGTTCTTGATGCACACACAGGAGATTTGAAAGGCAAAAGGGTCCACCCGAATCCCTTCAGGGAAGGGCAGACGGTAACATTCCAGTTGACGGTTCCGCGTGAGTCGAAAATCAAGATCGATGTCTATAATCTGCAGGGGAAGCATATTCGCAATCTGCTTGGGGGAGAGACCGGCGTACTTCATCCTCCGGTTGAAGAAGCGCCTGTGGATTGGGACGGCAGAGACAAGTACGGGGCTTCCGTCCCCCCCGGCCTCTACGTCTGCGTTCTCGTCTCCGAAAGTACCATCGTCAAAAGCGTGAAGGTTGTCAAGATATAGAGCGCAGATCAGCCCTCCTCCACCCCGATCCGTCTGATCCGTGTACCGATTCCGACGGAATCACCCGCAAAGCAAATCTATTCCGAAGAAGAGCCGGCCGTCCGCCGGCTCTTCTTCGTTTTGAGAATACCGAAAATTGCGGTCAGGACCGCACCGATCAGACAGAGAACCGGCAGCCAGTCTCCCCAGCGGACGTAGAGCGTTCTTTCGTTCCGAAGAGGAAGGGTGCCGGTCGTCGTCGTCCGTTCTCCCTCCTTCGTCTCGCCGAAAATTTCTCCTTCCGGAGTAATCAGGCAACTGATGCCGGTGTTCGCCGCCCGGGCGATCCCCCGCCGGGTTTCGATTGCCCGCAGGATCGCAAAGCGTTCGTGCTGCAGCGGACCGGGCGTTCCGAGATACCAGCCGTCGTTGGTGACGATCGTCAGGAACTCCGCCCCGTCGCTCACAAACCGCCGGACCATGTTCGGATAGACGCTCTCGAAGCAGACCATGCCGCCGGTCTTGATCGTGTCTCCCCGGTTCAGCGGGACCGTGATGGCGTGCGGACCGGCCCCTTTCCCCCAGGCGGAGATGCCGACGTCCCAACTGAGCATATCGATCAGGAAAGGGACCAGATCGACGAAGGGGATGCGCTCGCCGAAGGGGACGAGTTGCGACTTGTGATAGGCGTCGACCAGACCGGTTCCGGGGACGAAGACGCCGACCGAGTTATAGAAGTCCCAGTATCGGACGGTCGGCTTTCCGGTCGCCGGATCGGTGATCGAGTCCCGCCGCGAACTCGCCGAGGCGGCCTCTTTGCCGGCATGGACGACGTAATCGGGAAAGCCGGTGATAACCGTTGTGCCGAGCGAATCGATCATCCTGTAGAGCCGCTCCTTGTCCCTGTGCCAGTCCGGATGGGTGATCGGTTTCGGAATCGCCGTCTCGGCCCAGAGGAACAGATCGGGTCTGGTCCCCTCCGGCATCGATTCGAAGGAGAGGGAGGCGTTGTCCACGACATGATCGGTCGGATCGCTCTGCCGCCATTTGTCCCACGGGTTCTGGTTCGGCTGGACGATGGTGACGGTAATCTCTCGCTCCTTCCGTTTCCCGTCGACGCTCTGCAACAGACCGTGAGCGTAGGGGAGGATAATCGTCGCGACCAGAATACCGGTTGCAATCAGGGCCGGTCTTCTTCGATCTTCTCTCCCGTTTATCCCTTCCCCCCTCGCGGCTGACCGCAGAACGAACCAGGCCAGGATACCGTTCTGGATCATCATCAGAAAACTGACCCCCCAGATGCCGGTGTACTCGATAAACTGGATGTAGTGGAAGTTGTAGGTCTGCGTGTTGCCGAGCGTCAACCAGGGATAGCTCGCATCGGTCAGTGCGTGGAGGTATTCGCCGCCGGTCCAGAGGAGGACAAGAAAGATCAGAGCCGGGGTCAGCGATGCCCTTCGGCGAACGGCCCGGTACAGAAGCATCGGGACGCAGAAGAAGAGAGGATGGATCATGATCAGAAGGACCGAACTGGTCATCAGCCAGGGGTCGGCGTTCGCCTGCCAGCTACCGACCCACCAGGTGGTCAGGGCGGAGAAGATCAGGAATGATACGTAGGACCATCGGAACGTCTGCCGCCAGGTGGCGGTTCGTTCCATTGCGACGATCAGCGGAACAAGCCCGACTGCGCCGAAGAGTCCCCCGAGGATATTCGGAGGATAGGCCAGTCCCAGAATCACTCCGGTCAGTCCGAGAAGAGCCCATGTGGGGAGGTTGACGAATCCCTGCCAGAGGCGAACGATGGTCGAGGTTCTTTGATTCACTATATTGACGGATTCTATGACAAGTGACTGGATACGACACGCCGCAATGACAGCGAAACGCAATTTACCCAAACTCGACGTTCGGAGCCGGATCCCCGGGTTCTTTCCGATACTTCTTGCATTCTTTCTCCTTTCCGGCGCCTCGGCTTCGGCACAGGAATCCATTACATGGGAGGCTCTGGCCGAACTGCTTGATCCCTATTTCGCCCCCGAACTTGTCGGCGATGTGCGGAAGGCGCTGCCGGCAACGCCGTTCGACGTCTGGGGATTCGATGTCGGAGATTACTCCGGCGACGGCTACAACGACCTGATCGTCTCGATCCGCATGAAGAATGATCGGAGCCGGGATATGAAGATCTATTATTTCGTCGATATCGAGGGGATCGTCGATGTCGTCCGCCAGGAGACCGCCCAGTTCGTCGAGTTGCCGATCGAGGTCGGGGTGACCATCGGCGACGGACAGGCCTATCTGATTTACAAGAGGGTGGAGGGGAACTGGGAGATCTTCGGCAGACAGTATCGTGACGGCGTAGTGATGCTTGTCGATCACTACACGACCAATCGGGGTGAGATTCTGACTCACGAGACCTATCGGAATTTTCAGGAGCTTGAGGGGTTCGACCGTTATCTGCGGATCAGGAACGACGAGGAAATCTTCCGGAACGATTTTCTGACCGTTCCGAGCTATCGTCGGGGACGCCATATCAGCGCAGGCTATGCGCAGACGGCGACGGCCACCATGTCCGCAAACGTTGTGCGGGGGGCTTACTGGCGGGAGAACGAGAAAGACCTGCAGGTCAGCCTGCGCTCGGCCTGGGATCCGGACTATCTCTACTTCAACAACCATTTCGCATCGAAGGCGGTCGTCAATGCCGTCAT
>CBFGQN010000041.1:0-13060 GCA_965650895.1 uncultured Ignavibacteria bacterium
GAGCGCTCGAGCCTCTCGAAGCTCGGTTCGGTCACGACGCCCGTGCTGATCGCGCAGGGCCGCCGGGACTTTCTCTTCGGGCTCGGTCAGGGCTCGACGGCCTTCGAGCGCCTGCGCGGGCCGAAAGCGCTCTACCTCGGACTCCACGGCCACACGCCCTCCTCGTTCCCGGCCGCGGATACCGGGTACCTGATGACGCAGACGTTCGGGAGCGTTCTCGGGGCATCGATTCTGAAGCGGGCGCAGGAGGCCGGACTGGCCGAAGTGGTCGTCCACAACCTGCACGACTACGGACTCGGTCGCTACAAACAGGTGGACGATGCCCCGTGCGGCGGGGGGGCCGGGATGATCCTGAAGCCCGAACCGCTCTTCACCTGCATTGAACATTTGATGGAGGAGCGATCCTACGACGAGGTCCTCTTTCCCACACCCGACGGGGCGATCTTCACGCAGAGCACGGCCAACGAGCTGTCGCTGAAGAGAAACCTGATAATCATCTGCGGACATTATCGCGGAGTCGATCAGCGGGTGCGCGACCGGTTGGTGACGCGGGAGATCTCGATCGGGGATTACGTTCTGACCGGCGGAGAGCTGCCGGCTCTGGTAATTACCGATGCCGTCGTCCGGTTGTTGCCCGGAGCCATCGGCGACAGCGAGTCGGCTCTCGGGGATTCGTTCCAGACCGGACTGCTCGACTCACCCTGGTATACGAAACCGGCCGAGTACCGGGGGATGAAGGTGCCGGATGTTCTCCTGAGCGGAGACCACGCAAAAGTTGCCGCCTGGCGGGAAGAGCAGGCGTTTGAAAAGACAAGGATGAGAAGACCCGATCTTCTTGACGAACCCGATGAATAGCCGAGAATGTCGGCATGTGAAAGGAACAGCAGGAAATTGAACGAAGGTATGGAACAACGTATGAAACGGTTTCTTCCGGCGATTGCATTTGCAGTGTCGGCTCTGGGAGGGATCATCTTTCCGGCACAGAACGGTGCGGCCCAGAAAATCGATACGGTCGACGCATCGGGGTATTTCGTTTTCGGCAAGAATGAGACCATCGCCTGGGTCTACGGAATCGGAGACAAGTCGTTCATCGACTTCTTTCAATCAACTCCGGTAGAGATCAACGGAAAAACCTATATCCCCCGCATCCGCCGGTATTCAACCGGCGGGATGGACACGACGTACTACCGTCAGGGCAAAGAGGGGGTGCATCATCTGAATGCCGCCGCACTGACGAAGGGAGAATCGTTGACGATGCCGAGCCGGGTCCACGTCGGGCAGAAATGGTTCGAGGCCGACAGCAGTTGGTCCTACACGGTCACCAGCACGACGGCACAGCTCGACACGCTCGGAGATCTGATCGTGATCCGGGCGATGCAGGTCAAAGGGGACGCGGCGCAGATCGGGAGGACATACGACACATATTATGCGAAGGGGATCGGCATGATTGCCGGTATGGTTGAGGGGAAGATTCTGGTCTACCTGAAGGAGATCAAAGCACCACCGGTCGAGATCTCCGAACCTGAAAAGAAATAGAAGAACAATATCAGCATACAGTCATAGACAGCCCAGGCCGCAAGGCCGAAGCAGGAGGAACTACAATGAACGCAATTGACAACCTGACTCAACAGGTGATTGAACGGACGAAGGATAGCCGCGCTTCCCGCAACAACGGGGAGAACGTGGAGATTCCGAACTTCCGTCCGGGTGACGTGATCAGCATTGCCGTCCGCGTCATCGAGGGTGGAAAGGAGCGTATCCAGAACTTCGAGGGGATCGTCCTGTCGCGTCGCGGAGGCGGCGTCAGCGAGACTTTTACCGTCCGCAAGGTATCGAACGGCGTCGGTGTGGAGCGCGTTTTTCCGGTCCACTCGCCGATTATCCAGAACATCCGGATCGTCCGCGAAGGACGGGTCCGCCGCGCCAAGCTCTACTACCTGCGCGAGCTGTCGACGAAGGCCGTTCGGGCGAAGACCACGTAATCGGTCTTTCCGGTCGGTCTTTTTATCAGGAATAGAAAAACGAAGCCGCTCTGTCGGATGAACAGAGCGGCTTCATTTGTTCTATACGGATTTATGTCGGGGAGTGCCAAAAGAGCCGGATGTCGGCGGCACACCTCCTCTAATACCAGAACCCGCTCACGGTGACTTCCAGGTCCTTGCTGCTGAAAAGAACCGTCCGCTCCTTCGTTGCAGGGTTCAGAACAATCAGCGAGATCTCCTTCTCCGGTTCCGTCCGCTCGATGAAGAGCATGTGCTTCCCGTCCGGGGACCATTGTGGTTGATAGACGTTGGACTCGGCTGCCGGGAAAAGCGTTTCAGAGTCCCCCGATACCGGATTATAGAGTACAAGATGCCACTGTCCGTTGACGGCTCCGGCGTAGACGATATGTTTTCCGTCCGGCGACCAGTCCGCCGCTTCTCCCATTCCGATCTTTCTGTGCATTGCCATGTCCACTCCGGCAAGGTGCAGACCCGCGTCGCTGCCGTAGGTCGTGTAGACGATCCGCTTTCCGTCCGGTGACCAGTCGAACTCCAGGCTGCCGTTGAGCTCGGTCTCGGCGATCTCTGTAATGCTCCGTTTCCCGATATCTGCGATTGCCAGCCACGAGCGTGGATTCTCCGGAAGGTCATTAGAGATAACCTTTTCAGCTTTCTCACTGAGAAGCAGAGCAAGGTGGATTCCGTCGGGAGAGAATCCGATAACCTGGCCGCTGTAGCGTGAGGTGACCGGAATCGAGACCAGTCCGCTTCCGTCGATGTTCAGGACGTGAATCTGCGATGAGTTCGACACGTCGCGGGTGGAGGTTGCAAACGCAACCTTCTTTCCGTCAGCCGAGAAGTACGGGATGCCGGCATCAGTTGCCGATACCGGCATCGGCGTCACCTCGCTTCCATCGATGCGGGCGATATAGATTTTGGGAGAGGTGACCGGTGCGTCGGAGTGAACCGTGAATGCGACGTGTGTTCCCTGAGGGGAGAGGCTGACTCCGTTGAAATTGACGATGTCGCCGTCCGGTTTCGGTATCGAAGCGGTGATAACTCCACGATTCAGATCGACTACCTCGATTCCCGTTCCCACTGAGTAGGCCGCATAGCCGTTGGCCGGGAGATTGTAAAGCCGGCGTGTGGTCGGTATCAATTTCTTGTTTTCTCCTGTCAGATCGACCGTATAGCTCTCTTCCAGTCGGTTTACCCGGAACGTGCTGTAAAACACGCCGGTCGGGGGGGAGAGATTGACGATCGGTGCCCCATCTCCCGGATCGGTCGGATCGCTTCCGCAACCGGCAAGGAAAACGGGAAGCCCGCCGATAATCATACTTGCGAGGGCGAGCGAGAGAAGTTTTGCAGCGGAACGTGTTCGGTTGTTCATAATGTAATGGGTCAGTGATATATGAGTATCGGTCGAAAACGGGACTGTTCAGTCTCAATAACCGGTGCATAGCATACGAATTTCGAAAGGCAGTGTAAGGAGATGTTTCTTCGAGGCATCTCATCCCCTTCAAATCTCCAAAAAATCCTCGTTTTTTCTCCCGTCTCAACAACCCGTGGAAATTTTGTAAAAAAAATCGCTTGTGTAGCTCTGTCCGTTATTCTAATTTAGACTTAGTCTAAATAAGCATTTGCATTTCAGAGCAATAGCAAAACAACCATGAACACACGCGCTTCTGTCTGCCTTCTTCTTCTTTTGACATTCGGCGTTTCTTCTCTCTCTGCTCAGACCACCACGGTATCGGCCGGAGCCGGTTATGCCGATGAGGTCTATTTCAGCCTGACCAATGGAATGGTACAGGCCGCTCCCCTGGACGAATGGGATATTGCGGTTGAGGTTGCCCCCGGATTCACCGCTTCGATCATGACGAATGACGGCAAGGGGATTCTTCTGTACGTCGTTCCCGACAAGGGAGCTATCGATTTCGGCGACTGGATCGACACGACCGGGATGGCGGCCGGATGGGAGAGCTCCTACAATTCGGGAGTCTCCTGGGATCAGGGGGCCTTCAACGGCGACTCCGATCCGGAAACCGGAAATTTCGGTTGGGGGGAATACAACATGATCACCCACACGGTGGGGGGAACAACGCTCTATGTGCTGGTCCTTCCGGACGGATCGGCCCGGCAGGTGGCGGTTCAGGGACTGGCAAGCCGGACCTACACCATCCTGATCGCCGATCTCGACGGAGAGAACCGGCGGACCGTAAAGATCAACAAGGATGATTACCCCGACAGACAGTTCGCCTACTACTCGATCATGCTGGACAAGGTGATCGACCGCGAGCCGGGTTCGTACGACTGGGATCTCCTCTTCGGAAAGTACATTGCCATGGTCGGACCCGGAGCCGACGTCCCATACGGCGTCTTCGGCGTCCGGTCGGCTCCGGGCATTCGCGTAGCCGAAGTGGAGACCTCCGATCCGCAGAGCGCTCCGGTTCCGACCGACACGCTTGCCTACAGCGATGCGATCACCACGATCGGGTACGACTGGAAGAATTTTACCGGCACCGGTTGGGAGCTGCGGGATGTGGTCTATTTCGTCAAGGACCGGGAGGAGGATCTGTACAGACTCTACTTTACCGGATTCGAGGGGAGCTCAACCGGTACGTCCACGTTCGAGCTTCAGCTTGTCGGCATCAGTTCCGTTACGGTGCGCGGAGAACGTGTTGCCGACTTCGCTCTCTATCCGAACGTCATCTCGGCCGAAGCCTCTCTCTCCTGCATCTACAGCCTTGACCGCTCCGCTTCCGAAGTCCGCTTCAGCCTTGTCGACATGGCCGGAAGAGAGGTTCATGCCGAAACTCTCTCATCCGAAGCCGGCTTCTACGAGCGTCGCCTTCACGTCGATCTTCCGAGCGGTGAATATCGGGGAGTGCTGGAGGTGGACGGGGTTGTGGTGAGTCGTCCGGTTGTTGTGCGGTGGTAGTCGGAGAGTTGAGAGTCAAAGAGTCAGGAGTTGGTAGTCGCCGGGTTTACCCGGCGTCGGGACGCCCGGAGAGGAGCGGAAGATCCCGGGCATTCCCGAAGCAAAAGAGAGTCAGAGACCGAAGGTCTGCATGACGTGAAGTTCAGAGTTGAAATTCAGAACGGTTAACGCGTATTCGATGTATCGCTTCTTCTTTCTTTTTATTGCGGGAGTGCTTCTCGGTTGGTCTGTGTTGCCGGCGCAGCGGGTGGTGACCGTGGTCGACGCGGTATCGGGCGAGCCTCTTCCCCACGGTACGCTGGTCGTCACCTGTCTGGCGGGAGACTGTTCCGACTCGACGCTCTTCCGGATGACCGACCGCAGTGGCAGGGGTGAAGTTCCGTTCGATCGTGTGCCGGTCCGTGTGGAAGCCCGGTTCATCGGCTACGTCCCGGCTGTCGATACGCTTGAGGTCGGAGAGGAGAGCCTCACCATTTTCCTTACCGAAGACGAGATATATGGTAGCGGTGTGGTTGTGACCGGACAGGCCGTTCCCATCTCCCGTGACCGCTCGGTCTACAACGTCCGGGTGATCGACCGCGAAGAGATCGAGGACCGGGCGGCACAGAATCTTCGCGACCTGATGTCCGGAGAACTCAACGTCAGAATCGATCAGGACAATATTCTCGGTGGGGCTCTGAGGGTCGGGGGACTTTCCGGACAGCATGTCAAGATTCTGGTTGACGGTGTTCCGGTCATCGGACGTGTCGGCGAGAATATCGATCCGGCACAGCTTCCGGTGGCCGATGTCGAGCGGGTGGAGATTATCGAAGGACCCCTCTCGGTCCTCTACGGAACGGATGCTCTCGGCGGTGTCGTCAATCTCATCACCGGGCGCCCGGTCGGTTCCTCATGGAGGGCCGAGGGGGGATTCCATCACGAGTCGGTCGGCGTCTGGGACGCCGATCTTTCGGTTGCCGGAAGGATCAATTCCACCGTCGCGGAAGTCTCGGGGGGACGCCACTACTTTGCCGGTTTTTCCGACGGAGAGACCGGGCGCGTGAAGGAGTGGAAGCCGCGGGAGCAGACCTTCGGCAAGCTGAAACTGAAGCAGTACCTCGGCTCACTTTCGCTGGCGCTTGAGAGCCGGGTCTTCGACGAATATATCCTGAACCGCGGAATGCCCCGGGCCCCCTACGGCGAAACCGCCTTCGATGATTCCTATGCGACCTTTCGGCTGACCAACACGCTGACGGCCACCCTTCCGCTGAACCGGCGGGGGGGAGGAGTGGAACTGACGGGAGCGACATCATTCTACCGACGCACGACCAGCACCTTCCTGAAGAATCTGGTGACGCTGGAGCAGACATCGAATCCCTCGGACGAGGACATCTCTTCGGTTCGCGCCTGGAACGGTCGGGGCGTCTATCATCATACCTCGCTTCAAGAAGATGCGTTGCTCTCCGATATGCAGGGGGGCATTGAAGCCCGGGGAGAAGTTGCCGAAGGGGATCGCATTGCCGACGGAGAAAAAAGTGTGGGGGAATATGCCGCATTCGGCACGGTCGCTCTACGTCCCTTTGCACGACTGACCCTCCGTCCCGGTCTCAGACTTCTCTATAATACCCGCTACGACGCGCCGCCGATCCCTTCACTGAATATCCTGTTCAGTCCGGCGGCGAACCTCGTTCTCCGCGGATCGTGGGGGCGGGGATTCCGCTCCCCTTCGTTGCGCGATCTCTTCTTCTCCTTTGTCGATATCAACCACAACATCAAAGGGAATGAAGACCTGAGAGCCGAGACGTCCGACAACCTTTCCTTTTCCGCTACCTGGAATCGGTCGCAGAAGACACATGCCGTCGAGATCGGACTGAACTTCTTCTACAACGACGTCTCCGATCTGATCACGCTGGCCAACGTCGAAGGGGATCTCTACTCCTACGTGAACGTGGGAGACTTCCGTTCCGCAGGAGGAACGCTGACCGGAGAATACGGAGCCGGGCGGGTGTCCGGACGGGTCGGTATTGCCGCAATCGGGCGGGATAACGGACTCTCCGAAGCGGAAGGATTTTCCGCCTTCAGTTTCTCTCCGGAGGTGACCGTCGAGGCCGATTATATCCCCTTCGGATCGCTGAAGTTCTCCTCCCTCTACAAGTTCACCGGTCCTCTCTCCTCCTACAGTCTGGACGACGAGGGGAATCTGCTGGAACGGCATGTTGAAGGATATCACACGCTGGATCTCAGCGCGGGCTATACGCTCTTCGATGGCGTTATGCAGCTCCGGGCCGGAGGAAAGAATCTGTTTGACGTCACCGATGTGGTCTCCTCCGGCGTGGATGGAGGGGCGCACACCGGCCCGAATCAGACGATGCCGGTCGCCTGGGGACGAACCTTCTTTGTCGACCTGACGCTTCGCATGAAAGGGAATGGAGGGGAGAGATGAAAAGAATTTCTGTCGTGGTGACCGGAACAAAAAGTGCTTCGGCAAACCGGAGTCTAAGAGGGTTTCTTAAAAGTAGCCTGTGTGCTCTGTGGTCTGAGCAGTCACAGACAAGCATCCGGGACATGCTCTACCACTTGGTGATTCTTCGTGCCCTTTGTGACTTTGTGGTAAATCTCACCACGAAGTCACAAAGGACACAAAGAAGCCACGAAGCAACAGAGACTTCTGCAATTCGAGACTTCTGCAATCCGAGACTTTTAAGAAAACCTCTAAGGCTGCTCACCCTTCCTCTGCTGCCTGGACTGATCGCAATCGGCTGCATTCCGGAAGAAGATCCGATTGCTCCGTTCGATCGCGGCGGCGTCAGCGACGTTGTTGTCGGGATGGGGAGCGACTACAACACACGACTCTACTTTGATCTCGGAACCGGAACTGTGGTGAAACAGGGCAAGATCACCGACTGGGATCTCGGCTTTCTGTGTGATGAAGGAGAGTATCGCATCGTCCTGAACGGTGCCCAGATCATGTCGGCTGCCGATGCCGGTCTGCAGGAGTTCGAGGCGGTGACTTCCCTATCCGGGCTTGAGTGGAAGTACGATCATCCTTCCGGTAACTCTGACTCGACGGCGATCGGAATCTGGTGGCGGGGGGAAGGAAAATCCGTCGACTCCCGCGGACACGTCTATGTCGTCGACCGGGGATATGACGCCGCCGGAACGTCGCTCGGATTTGTGAAGATCGTTCTGCTGGGAGCAGACGCAACCGGCTGGTATGTCCGCTTCGCCTTGCTGGATAACAGTATGGATCGAACCGTAATGATTCGCCGCGATCCCTCCCGCAACCTCGTCGGTCTCTCCTTCACCTCGGGAGAGCCGGTAGAGGTGGAGCCGCCGAAAGATCAGTGGGATATTCTCTTCACCCGCTATACCCATCTCTTCTACGATCCGGAGTTCACCCCCTACAGCGTGACAGGCGTTCTTCTGAACCGCTACAACACGACGGCGGCCGTCGATTCGGTACGAAGTTTTGATGAGGTCACCGTCGAGACCGTCACATCGCTCGATTACTCCTCCCGACTCGATGGGGTCGGCTACGACTGGAAGTTCTATGACTTTACCGAAGGCTACATCATCCGGTCGCCGGTCTATGTGATCCGCGACGCCGAAGGCTTCACCTACAAACTTGTCTTCACCGATTTCTATAACGGGGAAGGGGAGAAAGGCTATCCGGCCTTTCGGCTGCAACGGTTGTGATCGGGGTCGGAAGAACCATAACGAACGTATTCGATAATCTTCAACAACTGTCCATGGCGATCTTTTTACATACCCTTTTCGGGAACATTGACCGACGATCGGGAGGAAACCGATCCATCCTTTCGATGATGCTCCCCCTGACAAGTCTGCTCCTTCTCTTCTCTCTTTCCGCCTGTGGCGGGGAGGGAGAGCAACCCGGGGATCGGGCCGATGACACGACCGGAGCAGCGGGAAAGAACGAACGGATCATCTCTCTCGGCGGCAGCGTCACCGAAACGGTCTTTGCCCTCGGTCACGGTGATCAGGTGATTGCGGTCGACATCACCAGCACCTGGCCGGAACAGACCTCACGACTGCAACAGGTCGGTTACTTCCGGACACTCTCGGCCGAGAGCATCATTGCGTTGAATCCCACGCTTGTCCTTGCATCATCCGAGGCACAGCCGTCGGCGGCGCTGGAGCAGATCAGGAGTGTGGGAATTCCGGTGGTGATCGTTCCGGAGGAGCCGACGGTGGATGGAGTGCGGGAGAAAATTCTGGCGGTTGCGCGCGGACTCGGCGAGGAAGAGCGGGGGAAGCGATTGGCCGACTCGGTGATTGCCGCGCTGCCTGAGGATGTGAAGAAGCCGGAAGAAGAAAAGCCTTCGGTTCTCTTTGTCTACGCACGCGGAAGCGGCTCGCTCCACGCTGCCGGAAGCAACACATCGGCCGAGCGGATGATCTCGCTGGCCGGAGGAAGAAATGCCGCGGTCGGCTACGAAGGTTTTCGTCCCTTGACCGCCGAAGGTCTGGTGGCGGCCGATCCCGATATTCTTCTGGTTCCGAAAAGCGGCGTCGGGAGTGCGGGGGGGCTTGACGGTCTGCTGAAGACAACCGGCATCGACCAGACATCCGCAGGGAAAGCGAAGCGGGTCATTGTGATGGATGACCTCTACCTGCTCGGACTCGGCCCCCGCCTTCCCGGCGCAGTTGCTGATCTTCGGAAAAAGATCGCACAGGCAATGGAGAAAGGAGAATGAGTGAGGGAACGCTTGTCGTTACGATGAACCGCAGAACGGGAGGGAAGGTGGGAACTCCGCTTCTCTGGCTTTCACTGCTGCTGGCGATGACCCTCCTTCTGGCCGTCGGTGTCGGAGGGATCGGCATCTCGCCGGTGGAGACGCTTGCCGTCATCGGTAACGCTCTCGGTCTGCCGTTCGGAGATGTGGCAACCGGACGTGAGGCCGATGTCCTCCTTGCCATTCGTCTTCCCCGCGTTCTGCTCGGTCTGCTTGTGGGCGGGACGCTCGGCGTCAGCGGCGGGGCGATGCAGGGACTCTTCCGCAACCCCCTTGCCGATCCCGGACTGATCGGCATTTCAGCCGGCGGGGGTCTGGCCGCGGTGGCCGCCATCGTCGGTGGGACAGCCCTCTTCGGTTCGATGGAGGGGACGTTGCAGCTCTCCTTCATTTCCTTTTCGGCATTTCTCGGCTCGCTCATTGCCGCCCTCTTTGCCTATCGGGTCGGTGCGGTCAACGGTCAGCTCTCCGTCGCCACGCTGTTGCTGGCCGGCGTTGCCGTCAATGCGCTGGCCGGTGCCGGTACCGGATTCCTTACGTATATCGCCACCGACGTGCAGTTGCGGAGCATCACGTTCTGGGGACTCGGCAGTCTGGGGAACGGCACCTGGACGAATGTCGGGGTTCTCCTCCCCTTTGCTCTTGCCGCCATTGTCGGGCTTCCCTTCATGGCCCGTCAGTTGAACGCTCTGGCTCTCGGCGAGGCTGAGGCCGGGTATCTCGGGGTGAACGTCGGCAGACTGAAGCTGGGCGTCATCCTTCTCTCGGCTCTCGGTGTCGGCGCATCGGTGGCGATGACCGGCGTGATCGGTTTTATCGGTCTGGTCGTTCCCCACCTGATCCGTCTGACGCTCGGTCCGGACCACCGCCTCCTCCTGCCGGGATCGGCGTTGCTCGGTGCCGTCGTGGTGGTCGGTGCCGATGCTCTCTGTCGGACGGTGGCGGCTCCGGCCGAGTTGCCAATCGGCATCGTCACTGCCGGGATCGGCGCCCCTTTCTTCCTGTGGCTTCTGCTTCGCAGGCGCCGTGAGATCGGAGGTGAACTGTGGTAAGCTGTCGGGATATCACGCTCCTCTGCCGTGGGATTCCTCTTCTGCAGAACGTCTCGGTCTCGATCCCTCCGGGTGAGTTCGTCGCACTGATCGGACCGAACGGTGCAGGCAAGTCGACGCTTCTGAAAGTGCTTGGAGGTCTTCTGACTCCGACAACCGGATCAGTCCACATCGATGATCTTGTTGTCGAGGAGAAGACCCGGGAGGAGCAGGCCCGGCGTCGCGGGGTGATGTCGCAACGAGCGCGACTTGATTTCCCCTTTGCCGTTCGTGACGTTGTGATGCTGGGATATTCCCCTCACGTCCGAAAGGGAGGAAGAAAGGTGAACGGTCCGGAGATCGCCCTTGCCGCGCTGGACCGCGTGGAGGCCGGAGCCTTTGCCGACAGAATCTATCCGACCCTCTCCGGAGGAGAGGCGCAACGGGTCGATCTGGCCCGCGCTCTGGTTCAGATCCGCAAGAGTCCGGACGTCCCGAACCGCTACCTCTTCCTCGACGAACCGACCGCCAGTCTTGATCCGGCGCGGGAGCGGGGGATTCTGAAAATCGTTCGGGAGCTGGCGGATGAAGGCGTCGGCGTTCTGGCCGTCCTGCATGACCTGAACATCGCCGCCGAGTTTGCCGACCGGATTGTCCTGATGAAGAAAGGATCAATCGCCGCTCAGGGGGACCCGCACGAGGTCCTGACGCCCGACCATATCGAATCGGTCTTCGACGTCCCGGCAACCGTCATGCCTCACCCCCATCACAACGGACCTCTGGTGCTGATCGGCGGGGTGTCGGAGATGGTGCGTCGGGTGAATGAATCTGAGGAAGAGCGGGGGATGAAGCATCATCTCGCATTCAATTGATGACAGCGACAACAGAGAGATCAATACATCAATCATAGAGAAGAAAACAGGAGTACAGTATGGAAGAACTGATGGAAAGGACCGAATCCGCCACGTTGCGGGAACGCTGGGATGCCTTCCGGGCGGAACAACCGAAGGTCCGGAGAAGGGACGCGGCCGATGCGCTCGGCGTCTCCGAAGCGGAACTGATCGCCTCGGAGTGCGGCGACGGCGTCACGCGATTGACGGGGGACTGGCGGAAGCTCATTCCCGAGTTCGAATCGCTCGGCAAGGTGATGGCCCTGACCCGGAACCCGTATATCGTCCACGAGACGACCGGTATCTACCGGAATACCAGCTTCGAACATCCGCACGTCGGGATGGTGCTGGGGGAGGGGATCGACCTGCGGCTCTTCATGCAGAGCTGGGACTCCGCATTTGCTCTGCGGGAAGAGACGTCGAACGGCACTCGCCGGAGCATCCAGTTCTTCAACCGTCAGGGAACGGCTCTTCACAAGGTCTATCTCAAAAATGATGAGGGGGTTGATACCTTCGAGAATCTTGTCGAACGCTGGAAGAGCGACGACCAGAGTCCGGAGCAGATGGTCGAGAGAGTGGAGGAGAGAGAGGAGGAGCGTCCGGACGGAGAGATCGACGTCGACGGACTCCGCAGTCACTGGAGCGGGATGACCGACACGCACGAATTCTTCGGCATGCTCCGGACGTTCGGCGTCACCCGGACGCAGGCGTTGCGGCTGGCCGGCAAGGAGTTCGCCTGTCGGGTTGCCCCGGATGCGTATCGCGCCGTGCTTCAGCAGGCCGCCGGGACGGAGACGCCGATCATGATCTTCGTCGGCAACGGCGGGTGCATGCAGATCTTCACCGGAAAGGTCCGTCGGCTCGTAGAGGTCCACGGCTGGTACAACGTGCTTGATCCGGGTTTCAACCTTCACATGCGTGAGGAGGGAGTCGACTCCGCCTGGATCGTGTGCAAGCCGACCTCGGACGGCTTCGTCACGTCGCTGGAACTCTACGACGCCGACGGAAATAATCTGGCTCTCTTCTTCGGCAGCCGGAAAGAATCGATCGTGGAGAACCCGGCCTGGACGGAGATCATCGCAGGCATCCCGGTCGAGGACTGAATTAATACTCTTGGTGGTCTCATTGTGTCCTTCGTGTCTTAGTGGTGAAATACCACCAAGACACGAAGGACACAAAAAAGCCACCAAGGAATATCCTCCGGGACTCTGTCATCAATGAATGAAAAGGAGAGCATGATGTATTCGCATAACGACGAGTGTTGCCTGAGAACGATCGCCGCATCACCCAACGGACGGGTGATGCGGTGTTCGGAGCATCCGGGGTATATCCTTGAGTTCGGCCCGGTCGTCGTCCGCATTCGTGAGCGGGAGCTTGAGAAGATTGCCGACATGGTCGATCAGCTTGCGGCCGTCGCCGATGAACCCTGCGCGGAATGTTCCCACGAGGACTGCCGCGCCCGGAACTTCGCCATCGACATCCCGGC
>CBFGQN010000042.1:0-12844 GCA_965650895.1 uncultured Ignavibacteria bacterium
GGTCCGTCCGGCAATGAAGCCGATCACCGGCTTCTTCACATGCTCGGCCACGTAGGCGGCCGCCTCTTCCTCGGCCGATCCGCCGATCTCGCCGATCATGATAATCGCCTCGGTCCCCTTATCCTGATTGAAGAGTTCGAGCGCATCCTTGAAGGACGTACCGTTGACCGGATCACCGCCGATGCCGATACAGGTCGACTGGCCGAGGCCGAGATCGGTGATCTGCTTGACCGCCTCATAGGTCAGCGTGCCGCTGCGGGAGACCAGACCGACCTTCCCTTTCTTGTGGATAAAGCCCGGCATGATGCCGATCTTGCACTCATCCGGCGTGATGACGCCGGGACAGTTCGGACCGATCAGTCGGGTCTGTTTGTCGGCCAGGTATTCCTTCACCGTCACCATGTCCCGCACGGGAATCCCTTCGGTGATGCAGATCACCAGCGGAATTCCGGCATCGGCAGCCTCCATGATCGCGTCGGCGGCGAAAGGGGCCGGAACAAAAATGACCGACGCGTCGGCTCCGGTCGCCTCGACCGCTTCGCTGACGGTGTTGAAGACCGGAACGGGACGAATGAACTCCTCCGGCTGATACTCCATCCCGCCCTTACCGGGAGTAACTCCGGCGACGACGTTCGTGCCGTATTCCAGCATCTGCGAGGCGTGGAACGTCCCCTCAGACCCGGTGATCCCCTGAACCAGAACCTTTGTGTTTTTGTTGACAAGTACGCTCATATTCCCGATGTATGGTTGATGGATTGTTATATCGTGCCTGACGGCCGTGCCGGGAGATGCCCGATTGCACGTCGCAACCTCTTTTCCGGATCGGCTCTGTCTGTCCCCGGGCATCCCGGTATCGACATGAATCCGGCTGTTGCCGGTTGGTGTCCGGCGGATGTCCGGTTCGGTGGAAAGGGGCACCAGTTTTGTCCCCTGCGGTCTTCTGATGTATGGCCGATGTGCCGAAACTTACGAAATCGTGGAAGGACCGTAAACGCATCACGCGTTCTTATTGCCTTCAGTCTGTTACGCAGCCACGAAAACATCGAAAGAACCGTCGGCAGGGCTTGACTTTCCCTTTACGGGAACCTACATTTGAAGGCTGGTGCTCCGTCCCCTCTGAACAGGTAGCCAAAGGACTGATCTATGCTGAATTCTACATCCGACTCCGGTTCGATGTTGCTCCGCCGCAACATCTTCCTCACCATTCTGGCCCTCATGTTTCTGGTCTTCACCGGACGGCTGATTCAGTTGCAGATCATCCAGGGATCGCAGTACCGGCTGCAGGCCGACGCGCAGGGGATCAAGAAGATGACGATCCAGCCGGTGCGGGGGGCTCTCTACGACCGGAACGGCTACGTGATCGTGGCAAGCGAGGGGAGCCATTCCCTCTACGTGACGCCGAACAAGTTCGACCAGCAGAGCAAGGAACTGATCGCCGGGATTGTCGGCGTCGACACCTCGGAGATCACAAAGCTCATCGACCGGTATAAAGTCAATCCCTACTCTCCCGTCAGAATCCTCCGGGACATCGACGACACCACCTGGGCGAAGCTGAACGAATTCTACTACGAATTGGGGGGGACGGAACTGGAGAACGAATCGAAGCGGTACTACAGCGACGACGTTCGGGCAAGCCACATTCTGGGATATGTCAAGGAGATCGATCAGGAGGAACTGGACAGGAGCAACTACTACGTGCCGGGGGATGTGATCGGGAAGCAGGGAATCGAGAAGGTGTTCGAGACGTTCCTGCGGGGGGAGAAGGGATTTGAATTCGTGGCGGTCAACAACAGGGGGCAGCGGATCGAGGCGTTCAACGACGGCAAGAGCGACCAGCCCCCGTCGAACGGATTCGATCTCTATCTCGGACTCGACGCCGAACTTCAGGCATACGCCGAATACCTGATGAAGCAGAGCAATTATACCGGCGCCATCGTCGCCATTGAACCTGCTACCGGCGAGATACTGGCGATGTTGAGCGCTCCGGATTACGATCTGAATATCTTCAATGGTGTGACGAGTCCCGCTGAGTATAAAAAGTTGAGCGATGATCCGGACAAGCCCATGAACAACAGGGCGACATTCGGCGTCTATCCCCCCGGCTCCACCTGGAAACCGCTGATGGCGCTTGCCGGACTGGAGGAAGGGCTGATTACGACCACCTCCACCATCTCATGTCCCGGCTCGTTCACATACGGCGGCCGCTCCTGGAAATGCCTCGGCGGGCACGGCGCAGTGAACGTCCGGCGGGCGATCCAGGCATCGTGCAACGTCTTCTTCTACAAGCTTGCCCTTCAGATGGGGATTGATACCTATCACAAATGGGGGGACAAATTCCACTTCGGTCAACGACTCGGCGTGGACGTTCCGGAATCTCCCTGGACTCTCCTTCCTTCGCGGGCCTACTACGACAAGGAATACGGCGAAGACAAGTGGCCGAAGGGTGTCCTTGTCAATCTCGGCATCGGACAGGGGGAGTTGAAGGTCAATCCTCTGCAGCTTGCCGCCTACTGTGCGGCCATCGCCAACAACGGTGTCTGGATCAAACCCCACTTCGTCAGCCGGGCGAAGATCAAGAAGCTGGGGGAAGTGCAGTATATGGAGCAGGAGGCGGAAGACCTCGGGATCAAGCCGGAGCACCTGCAGATCGTACAACAGGGGATGTTCGACGTGGTGAACGTGCCGGGGGGAACGGCCGGACATGTGAAGCTCCCGGATATCGCCATTGCGGGAAAGACGGGAACGGCCCAGAACCCGCACGGACGGGATCACTCCTGGTTCATCAGCTATGCTCCCTACGAGAACCCGAAGATCGCGATGTGCGTCCTGGTGGAGAACAGCGGATTCGGCGGCACGCACGCCGCCCCCCTCTCGAAGAAACTGATCGAGTTCTACCTGAACCGCGTTGCTGTCGACGGATTCGTTCCGTTCAAGGACCGGGAAGAACCGCCGGCGAGAGCCGATATCGACAGCGAAAAAATTGCGCAGCGGTAGATGTGGTTGGTTTGTTGAATGGTTGGTTTGTTTGCTTGTGGCTATGAAGACCATGCCGACCGGGAAGGTATCTGCCGGGCAAAACGTGTTGAATGGTTGAATCGTTGAGGAGTTCGCGGGTGGAGTTATCTGTTCAAACGGTTTGGCTTGTTGAGTGGTTGAATAGTTGGATCGTTTGCTGGGGACCGTACCGACCGGAACGTATCTGCCGGGCAAAGGGCATTGATATCTTGAATGATCGGCAGTCTCTCATCTCCGTACCCCTTGTACCCCGTACTCTCGCTCCTCCAGCCCACAAAAAACAGGGTCGGACACACCCGCGCCCGACCCCGAACAATTCAACTATCGAACCATCAAACCACTCCACCATTCAACCGACTTCCCAAACAACAAGGCCGGACACGCCCCAGTCCCTCAATATTTATTCCACAATAACGGAAGAAGACACCATTTTTCCATCCGTTGTTCGCCCCACGACTTGATATACTCCGGACGAAAGTCCGGAAACATCCAGATCGACCTTGCTGTGGTTCACAGGAATATCTCTTAGGACCTTGCGTCCGAGAAGATCGAATACATCAAGTCTTTTCATTTCCGTTCCACCACTTAATATGATATGCAAGCGATCATGAGCCGGGTTCGGATATACCTCAACTCTTTCCGACGCCAATGCCTCGTTCCGTTCCCTTATTCCACTGAATCGGTCAGGAAAGACTTTTCGGAGAATAATTCCCTGCCCAAAGATCAGCAGAGTCTGATTATCCGGCAACGCAACCAATCGAGTGAAAGCGGGAGCCAGCCCTCTGTAGTTCAAAGGCATGGGATCGATGACATCAAATTGCCACGTCTCGCCAGCATCCGTTGTAAAGGGAATCGTACCCTGACTACCCACGCCGTACCAGACGGAATCATTCAGGAATGCGAGATCCGTAGGAGCGAACTGATTCTTTTCAGCATCAAATACCGCCAGCACTCTCCAGGAATCTCCGGCGTCGGTGGTCTCCAGAACAACGGACTGGTCCGGATATCCCCAGTCATCTCCCCCTACTCTGATAAATCCCTGTCTTTCGTTCAGGAAGCCGAGGAGAGTGGGATAGACCCGGAGTCCAAAACGATCGTACACGGTGGTCCAGCTTTCTCCCCCATCGGTTGTGCGATAGATCCGGCCGTAGGAATATCCCTGATTTATCGAGTCGGTTTGAAGTGCCGGACTCCCTCCGGCAATCCAGCCGACGCGGGGGGAAACGAAGTCAAGGTCGGTAAAGTAGGCAGGCCAGTCAAACACCTGACCCCGCCATGTCCCCCCACTGTCATCGGAACGATAGAACACACCGCTTTGATTCCCTCCCAACACATTTTTTTCCGGAATGGACCCGACCTGAAAACCATACCGTTCTCCGGCGAACTGCATATCCTGAATACTCCCGTTCAGCAAATCCGCTTCTCCGGTCGTCGCTCTCCAACTCTCTCCACCATCCGTGGTACGGAACAGAAAATGAGGGCGTTCACGCACCATCACGCCGTCGGTCACTGAAAAGAAGGTGGGTGCGGAATACCTTCCTCCGAGATACCGATGTGACTTCCAGGTCACTCCCCCGTCGGTTGTGCGAATGTATCCCCCCGGGAACAGCCAGTTGGGAACAACGCCGATCTGTTCTGAAGCAAATGCCGGATACTCAAATGTCGAGGATCCGAATGCGGGCCACTCTCCATTCGGCTCGGTCACTACGGTGTAGCTTTTCCAGGCATCTGCGGTTTGAAGGATAGTTCCGGTATTCGAAACAGCAATCCCGTTTCCACTTTCATCAACACATATACTCTGCAGGGTAAATAGACTGTAGGGGTAGTCGACTTCAGACACCTCCCACTCCTCGCCGTAGTTGTCGCTCCGTTGTATAACGGCATCCTTTTCGTCCAAGGAAAGACCGGAGATAACCAGCACACCCTTCTCGGTGAGAGCCATATCGTACGGCTCAGTCCCATTATCAAATCTCTCGACCTCAATCCAGGTTCTGCCGGAATCGACGGTCTGCAAGAGACGACCTGCCGGTCCGCAGATAAATCCGGCCCGACCATCGGAAGCAAAGACGATCCCCGAGTACTGTTCGGCGGTGTCCCTGCGTACCAAGACCCAGGATTGTCCGCTATCTGCAGTCCGCCAGATTCCCCCTTCGTAATCGGTATATATTCCCGTCGCCTCATCAATAAAATAAAGAGAGAAGGCGGAAGTGGGAAGAGGAGAGAGCTGCCGCCATGCAGCACCGGCATTTTCAGTGCTAAAGAGGAGTCCACCGCCGGTTATATATCCCCGCGAAGAGGTCGGTAAGGCAATGTCGGTCAGGAGAGTATCGGTTGGAAGCGCAATCTTCCCCCATGTGCTTCCGGCATCCTGCGTGCGAAGAACAAGGCCGTTACCGCCGACCACTACTCCGATCGTTGAGTTAAAGAACGCCACATCATTCAAATCCTCGTAAGTACGGCTCTCAGCTAGATCGATTGAAGAATCATTCAGGCTGATTCTCATCATCATTCCAACCCTCCCACCCGACAGGAATACGCCTTCTCCTTTCGCTGCGGTGCCGCGAAGCTCACCGGTTACAAACTGCCAGCTCTGAGCGGCAAGCTGATGAGAGGAGGAAAGCAGGAAGAGGACAAAAACACCCGGGAGTTTGTAGAGCCTGAACAGATATAGTAAGCCTTTCATGAGAGGAATTATTAGAGAATAAGATACAAACGAAAATTATGGAGAACTTCCATGTTCTATCCGACTTAAAAAGGGATCTATACAGTCGAACTATATAGATCCCTTTCATATTATTTGCTCTCAAGCATATCCGTATCATTTAGTTCCGGTGCATTGGCTTCCTTCTGAACTTCCTCCGGGCACTCACATCCATTGGGTCCCTGAGGACAGGGATCGCCATTCTCATCACAACATTCCTTGTCTTCAGCTGCACTGTTAACACACATTGCTATACAACCCTCCAGAGATCCGGTACACTCGTCAAGTCCCCCCGTACCTATCCAGGTAGCATCCGGAACTCCTCCACGACAACATACTTCATAAATCGAAATGCACTCCGCCCAGCCACAATTACTGTATACCTGCTCATTGTTAACCGGATTTGTCCATGTCTGCATACAAGCTGTGATGTTTACCTGAAACTGCGCAAAAGATGATGGACAAATGCAGTCGGGATGATTATCACACCATTGGCTACAAGGGATCGCGCTGCAGTTCACAATGCCGTAGGGATTTTGCTCAATCAACAGCTCCATAATCAATCGCATTTCACTGGGTCCGATATTAGTACAGGGTGGGGAGACAGCAACCTGACTAATGACGAACTGTGATGGAGGGATAGTAGGCCCCCCAGGATAAGGATAGCAATAGTCTACAGTCACCAAGACATTGGGATTGTTGGGATCGACACAAGGATTGGGCATCGTAAAGCTTGTCTTTCCTTTACACCATCCACTCGCACAACATCCATCCGGACAGATGGATGTAGTTTCACAAGGGCAGGGAGAAGCAGGAGGAATAGCTGGACATCCCTGTCCGAAAACGGTCACACTCACCCCGGATAGAATTGTTAATAGTGAAAGAGAGAATACTACTACAGACCACAGCCTGTAAGTACGTGAGGCATTGTACTTCATAGCGCACCTCTGTTGGGTTTGGTGGAACATGGAGAGGAGAGGTTTGTTG
Organism: uncultured Ignavibacteria bacterium; assembly: GCA_965650895.1. GTDB lineage: Bacteria > Bacteroidota > Ignavibacteria > OLB7 > OLB7 > JAGWAZ01. Next base: position 6,704 of record CBFGQN010000042.1, read on the forward strand.
CTCCTCGGTTTCGAGATGGCTTACGAAAAGATAAGCGTTTTTAGCAACGAGATCAAGAGTCGTAAGAGACGGAATTTGCCGAACGGCCCCCTTGTACCCTGTCCCCCTCGCTCCCGCATTCTTCCACAAAAAAAGGGTCGGACACGCCCTCGCGCCCGACCCCGAACAATTCAGCTTTTGAATCCTCCAGCGGAACTACCCCGCCACTCCCTCAACTCCGTCCACAATGATCTCGTCCCGACCCGGTCCGATGCCGAGGTAGCGAACCGGCGCGCCGACCTGTTCCTCGATCATCCGGATATAGTTGCGGGTCTCCGCAGGCAGATCATCGAACGACGCCCCGCTCCGCAGCTCGCAGTTCCAGCCGGGAAGGGTCTCGTAGACCGGCTCCACCCGTTCCAGCGTCCCGCAGTCGCTCGGGAAATACTTCACCGGTTCGCCATCCAGCCGGTAGCCGGTGCAGACCTGAATCTCCTCGAACTCGTTCAGCACGTCCAGCTTCGTCAGGACGATTTCGTCGATGCCGTTGATCATGGCGGAGTAGCGCAGGGCAAACAGATCCAGCCAGCCGCAGCGGCGGGGGCGTCCGGTTGTGGCGCCGAACTCCGCACCGAGCGAACGAAGCCGCTCTCCTGTCTCATCCTCAAGCTCCGTCGGGAAAGGCCCGGCCCCGACGCGGGTGCAGTATGCCTTGACGATGCCGGTCACCTTCGAGATCGCCGTCGGCGGCAGGCCGAGTCCGGTGCAGGCTCCGCCGGAAGTCGGCGAGGAGCTGGTGACGAAGGGATAGGTTCCGTGGTCGATATCGAGCAACGCCCCCTGGGCCCCCTCGGCCAGAATCTGCTTTCCCGATCGCCACGCCTCGTTGATGAAGGAGGTCGTGTCGGTGATGTAATCATCCATCCGCTCGTCGAATTCCAGATATTCGGCAACGATCTTCTCCACATCCAGTTCCGGCGCGTCGTAGACCTTCCGGAACCATTCGTTTTTCTGACCGATCGCCTCGCGCAGCTTCTCTTCCAGGAGCGTTCGGTCCAGCAGGTCGACGATCCGGATGCCGCTCCGGTTATACTTGTCGATATAGGAAGGACCGATTCCCCGTCCGGTTGTCCCGATCTTCTGATCCCGTTCGGCAAGCTGGTCGAGCAATTTGTGATAGGGCATGATCAGGTGGGCCTTGTGGCTGATCTTCAGTCGTCCCTCGATTGAAACGCCGAACGACTTCAGCAACTCGATCTCTTCCATCAGGGCAGCCGGATCGATCACCACGCCGTTGCCGATTACGCAGATGGTATTCTCGTGCAGGATACCGGAGGGAATCAGGTGAAGTACGTACTTGCGATCGCCGACCACAATCGTGTGTCCCGCATTGGCTCCACCCTGGTAACGGGCGACGATGTCGGCCTGTTCGGCAAACATATCAACAACTTTTCCCTTCCCCTCATCTCCCCATTGTGCTCCGATCACAACTCGAACACTCATAGCGAACTCCGCGCAAAAAAAGCTCCGATCACACGTCACCGGACTATCCGGAAGCGGATCGGAGCGGAAGAATAACAGTTATCGAATATTGAATGAGGCAATCGCCTCTTCGGGCGTTCCGAACTGCCGGAAGACAGAGTCCAGACGGGTCATCGAGAAGAGTTTCCGAATCCTGTCGTTGGCGCCGACCAGAGCGATGCCCCCTCCGGCCGCCACCAGACTCCGCGAGGCGGCCACCAGCATGCCGAGACCGGAACTGTTCATCAGTTCCACGTCGGTCATGTCCACAACGGCATGGACGATACCGTTTCCGATGCAGCCGTTCACCGCTTCGGTAAACTCCATCGCCTCGGGTCCGCCAAGTGCGGAACCGCTCAATGTGAAAAGTGCGGGATTAGTATGGTCAACTGTAAACGTCACGTTGAAACACCACTGTCAAGAGTCGGGAATGAAAATCGTCCCGACAATCACCTTTGTTCCTGTTCTCTGCACCTTGTTTACGCCTCGGCCTTTGCCGAAAGTGCCGACCGGCGGGCCTGACGGGCTTCCACCACATGTTGCTTGAAATCCCCTTCGGCGTTCGGGTCCAGCTTCCCCCGACGGATCATTGTGTCAACCACAAACGAGCTTGCGATGTAGATCGACGAGTAGGTACCGGTGAGGATACCGATCAGCATCGTGAAGGCGAAGCCCTGCAACGTATCGCCGGAGAAGATCAGCAGTACGGCAAGGACCAGAACCACGGTCAGTGAGGTGTTGATGGTTCGGGGCAACGTCTCGTTGATCGACCGATTCATCAGCATCATCAGGTTCTCTCCCCGATGGATCCCCTTGTTCTCGCGAATACGGTCGAAGATAATCACCGTATCGTTGATCGAGAAACCGACCACCGTCAGGAAGGCGGCCAGCATTCCCTGGTTCATCTCCAGGTTCAGACCGAAGAGACCGTTGCAGAGAACCGCGAAGGAGAAGGCCACAAGGACGTCGTGCAGCAGGGCGATGATAGCCCCGAGACCGTAGACCCACTCGAACCGGAACGTAATGTAGAGAAGGATCGCGATGATCGAGGCCAGAACCGCCCAGAGGGCCTGGGTTCGGAGTTCCTTGCCGATCTTCGGTCCCACAACCCGCACCTCCCTGACCTCAAAAGCCTGTTTCCCCCCCTGATCGGGATAGGCATCCTTCAATGCATCGGTCAGTCTTTGCGACAGGACCTGGGTTGCCGATGTCCCCTCGGCCGGTTCCTCTTCCGGATTCTTGACCCGGATCAGCACGTCGTTCTCCCCGCCGGACTTCACTTCGGCCCCCTCGAATCCCGCATCCTCGATAGCCGAGCGAACGGTACCGATATCGGCGGCGACCGGGAATCGGACGTCGGCCTCGGCTCCCCCCTCGAAGTCGATGCCGAACTCCACCCCGCGCAACAGCGCAGCGGCGATACCGGCAATGGTCACGATCAACGAGACCATGTAGGAAATCTTCCTCTTGCCGAGAAAGTCAATGTGGGTATTGCTGAAAAACTGCATATCTCTTTTTGCGTTTCAGAATTCTTTTTCTCAAGCGGGAAGTACTTCCTATGCCCTGTATGATTTCGGCTGACCGAAGTTGATTGTCTGAACGTCACGCTCCAGCACCAGCATGAAGACCGCGCGTGTGATGAAGACGGCAGTAAAGAGCGTACTGGCGATACCGATCATAAGCATGATCGCAAATCCCTTGATCGGTCCGGTGCCGAAGGCGGCAAGGATCAGACCGGTCAGGAACGTCGTGATGTTCGAGTCGATGATCGCCGTAAAGGCCTTCTCGTAGCCGAGCTGCACGGCGTTCCGTATCGTCTTGCCCAGGGCAAGCTCCTCACGTATTCGCTCGTAGATCAGGATGTTCGCGTCGACGGCCATGCCGATCGTCAGCACCAGAGCGCCGATACCCGGAAGGGTCAGCGTTCCCTGGAAGGCGGCCAGCATGGCAAGACCGAAGAAGACGTTCAGCGCCACCGCAAGGTCGGCGATGATCCCCCCCAGCATGTAGTAAACCGCCATGAAGAGGATGACGAGAAGTGCGGCGAACAGAACGGCGTTCATTCCCTGATTGATCTGGTCCTGACCGAGCGACGGACCGACGATCCGCTCCTCGATGATCTTGATCGGAGCCTTCAGCGCACCGGACTTCAAGACGGTGGCCAGAAGCTCGGCATCCTTCAGGTCGGCCGAGCCGGTGATCCGGGTCTGACCGCCGGCGATCTTCTCCTGAATCCACGGAGCGGAGTAGACCGACGAGTCAAGAACAACCGCCACCCGCTTCTCGACGTTTTCTCCGGTGATCTCCGCCCAGCGCTCGGCGCCGACCAGGTTCATCGCCATCGTCACAATCGGCTGTCCGTTCTGCGGATCGGTCCCCTCGGCGGCATCGGTCACGACTTCACCATTCATCTCCTCATCGGCCTTCAGGACAAACATTTCATAGGCGCTCTCCGGATTGTTCGGTTCGCGCGCATTGGCCGAGAAAGCGATCTGGCGATCTTCGGGGAGCAGGCCACGAACTTCCGGACGATTCAGGATCTCCCGAATCTTGATGATATTCTCCTTGTTCAGAAGGAATGTGTACTCTCCCGGAGGAATCGTCGGATTATCGTAGATGCCGGTGGCGTCCTGCGACTGGGCCTGATATCCGGCCTGGTAGAATGTGGCGAAGTTCGAAGTAAAAGGATGGAGAGCCTGATATTTTTGCCTCTGCTCCTCCTCATCCAGCCCTTCATACGGATTACCCGTATCGGAATTCGTGTCGCTCCCCCCCTGCTCCCCCGTGGTGTCGGTTCCGGTCGGAGCGCCGGTCGTGTCGTCTGCAGCGGTGGTATCGGTCGGCGACGGCGGAGTTGCGGTGTCGGTCGATCCTCCGTTCGCATCACTTGTCGTGTCGGTTTCCTTCTCCTCAGGCTTGTTCACCCCTCCTCCGGTCGTCGACTCCCCGGCCAGGAGCTCATCGATCTGCTTGAAGAGCTCGACGGTGGCCTGATCGTTTCTCACCAGTTTGAACTCCAGGCGGGCGGTCTGCGAAAGAAGCGTGCGGACCCGCTCCGGATCCTTCTCATCCGGGAGCTCCACAACGATGCGCCGGGTTCCCTGCTGCTGGATCGACGGCTCGGTCAGACCGTATTTATCGACACGCTGACGAATCACTTCCTCGGCCTGGTCGACCGCATCGTCGATATTCTCCTGCAGTTTGGCGACGATCTCTTCATCGCCGGCCCCTCCCGGAAGGTCTCCAAGTTCGTAGTAGTCCAGAAGCGTCCGTCCCTGCGGTCTGGCGATCTCGTCGAACGTTCTGGTAAAGATGTCGATCACCGGCTCGTCGGAGAGACGGGCCTCCTCGCGGACGGCGGCGATCACTTTCTCGAACGTGTCGTCGACCAGATCCTTGTCGGCCGTCAGGTAGAGGAGTTCGGGAATATCGACTTCCACCGTGGTGTAGATACCGCCGCGGAGATCGAGACCGAGCTTGATGCGTCCTTCGCGGGCGCCAAGCCAATCCTCGTAGTGAAGCGAATCCCAACGACTCAGTGCCTCTGCTGCTGCAAGGTCGCCGCCGACGGTATCGGCAAGCAATACCTCCCGTTCACCGTTCAGTTGGTAGTAGGTCCAGGTCGGCCACAACTGCCAGACGGAGGCGGCCAGAGCCAGTACGATGATGATGATGCGAAATCGAGCGCTCACGGAACGTGCTCCGGAATAAATGCGTGATACTTGCTTGTTGCTCTCTCTCTATGCGCACGGACAATCTGCTGATCGGTTTTTCGGGCGCGGTGCGCACCGATCTCCACAAGGACAGGAACGGCGAATGCCCGGACACCTGTCGCTTCAGTACGTCCGAAAGACGCGCAATATACGGGGATGGCGGGGAATCGGGCAACAACCGATTTGTTGGGGGATGTGAGCCGACGTAAAAAACAGATTGCCCTCCCTTTCTCCCGGGTTTCAGAATTCTTCCCCGTTCAGTTGAAAATGGAGGCCGACTTGAGTAATTTTGCCCGCCTTCCCGAAGGCACAACACATAATTACCCGTTAGGTATACAAACCAGGAGGAATCTCTATGTACCGCAAACTTTTTCCCGTTGCTTTGATTGCGCTCTTTTCATTTGCCCTGACCGGTTGCGAAGAAGATCCTCTGTCGCCGGATAATCCGACGATGAAGGCCGAGGTAGACGGGACGGAGAAGGAGACGTCGAGCATACTGGCTCTGAAAACCAGCACCTCGATAAATATTACCGGGACGTTTTCAGACGGGACAGGGGTTACGCTTCAATTGCCGATCATTGAAGCCCCCGGAACGTTCGATCTGGAAGACGTCAACAGCAGTGCAACCTATGCCGTTACCTCACCGCTGGCCAATTATCTGTCAAATGACGGAGAAATAAAGGTCGAGTCGGTCAGCGAGACGGGCATTACCGGAACCTTCAGCTTTACGGCCACCAAGGTCGGCGGAAGCGGCGAGACGGTGGAGGTCACCGACGGCTCCTTCTCGGCGAAATTCCAGTAAGACGTTCCGCACCATACGATGTGCGATCAGGGAAAGGTCTTCGGGCCTTTCCCTTTTTTATTTCTCTTCCTTCCATATCAGAACGTCCTCAACCGGTTTCTTCGGAAGATCGGGAACTTCGGCGTC
>CBFGQN010000043.1:0-12767 GCA_965650895.1 uncultured Ignavibacteria bacterium
GACCTGACCGACGGCAATCTTCTCGTCGATCTGATCCCACGGGTGGGGCGTCAGCTGCTTCATGCCGAGGGAGATACGCTTCCGTTCCTCGTCGTACTCCAGAACGACGACCTCGATCTCCTGATCCAGATCGACGACTTCCGACGGATGGTTGACCCGTCCCCAGGCCAGGTCGGTAATGTGGACGAGACCGTCGACGCCGCCGAGATCGACGAAGACGCCGAAGTCGGTGATCGCCTTGACGATTCCCTTGAGAACCAGACCTTTCTCCAGCTTTTCGAGAATCTCTTCCCGCTGCTCGGCAAGGCTCTCCTCAAGAAGGACCTTGTGCGAGACGACGACGTTCTCGTTTGCGTGGTTGATTTTCACTACCCGCACGTCCAGTTCCTTGTCGATCAGGGCGTCGAAATCCCGGACCGGACGAACGTCGACCTGCGAACCGGGAAGGAAGGACTCGATGCCGAGCAGATCGACAACAAAGCCTCCCTTGATGCGACGAAGGACGGTACACTTGAGGACTTCCTGGTCCTCGTATGACTTCAGGATCTTCTCCCAGACCCGCATGAAGTCGGCTCTGCGACGACTCAACACGAGTTTCCCCTCACGATCCTCCACACGCTCCAGGAAGACTTCCACCTCGTCCCCGGGCTTCAGATCGCTGATGTTGGAGAACTCGTTGAGGGAGACGATCCCCTCTGATTTGAAGCCGATGTCAATCGAAACGTCTCCGTCGTTGATCTGCACCACACGACCGGTGATAATCTCGTTCTCCGAGATATCGTTCAACGTTCCCTCATACATACTTGCCAGGGCGGCAAACTCCTCGGTAGAGTAATCCGCACCACCGAATTCATCTTTCTGCTGCAGCACTGCTGCGTCGACATCCTTGCTTGACGAAGTCATCGTCTCTTTTTGTTGTTCCTGTTGAATCGTATCAGACATACAGTTGTTCCTCAGAACGGGCATTTCTTAAATTTGGTTGTTGATAAACACACGTTACCCTTCCTGCGAAGGCCAAATGCCCCGGACCTGCCGGAAACGTAACGGCGACGAATATCAAATCGTTACTTTAGAAGTCAGCCTGCAAATATACGGCAAGACGAACCGGAGAAAAAACCGGAAACCGAAGAAATACGGTTCGTCACAAGGCGTCATGTTCTACGATTTTTCCCCGAAGACGGGCTTCCCATGCACGAAAAAGGGGACGTGATACAGGTAATTTGTCCACGATCATGTTCTGCACAGGCCTATGAATCGACGGAAACTGCGCACGTTGTCCGGACTGCTGAGTCTCCCCCTCTTGCTGGGGGGATGTCTTCCCGCCTCCCGTGTCGGCCACACGACCGAACGTTCCACGAAAGATGCCGAAGAACTTCACCAGGCCCGTTCCGGGACTGAGCTGACAGCGTCGCGGAGGAAGGTGCTGATGGCTGCCGAGGAATGGCTCGGCACCCCCTATGTGTATGGTGGAACCTCGAGGAACGGCACCGACTGTTCGGGGTTTGTCCTGAATGTCTTCAGGAAGATCGATGTGCCGCTTCCGAGAACCTCGCGCGAGCAGGCCGACCGGGGAACCGCCGTCGGACGGGAGAACATCCAGCCGGGTGATCTTCTCTTCTTCAACACCACCGGGAGCGGTGTCTCCCACGTCGGCATTGCTATCGGCAAACAGAAGTTTATCCACGCTTCCACTTCGCGAGGCGTGATCGTCAGCAGTCTGGATGAGGACTATTACGGAGAACGTTTTTTGTTTGCGAAGAAGGTGTTGTAAGAGTTAAAGGTCAAGAGTCGGGATGGTTGCGGGTTCAATCGTTGGATGGTTGCACATGGGGATCACAGAGTGGATGACGAATGTCGATCTTCGATTGTCGAATGCTGGTGGGGATAGAGGAAGAGAGTCAAGAGTCGGGGGTCAAGAGTTAACCAGTAGCTCAGCTTATCGGTGACCGCTCACTGCTGATAGTTCATCGCTGACAGCTAATCCCTGCCGGGTCACTACTGATGCTGATAGCTCACCGCTGATAACTGACTGCTGACGGCTCACTGCTGATAGCTGACCCCTGATAACCCATTGCCGCCCCCTCCCTCCCACGCATCTTCCCTACCGCAAATAGGCCAGCGGATTCTTCCGATCCTGATGTCGCCAGACCTGAAAATGCAGATAGGCTCCGTCGACAGCCTCCCCCACGGTGCCGATCCTCTCACCTTTGCTGACCGAACTTCCTTCAGAGACCGCCGCCGAGGCAAGGTTGGCGTAGACGGTTCGCCATCCGTCGGGATGCTCGATAATGACGATGGTGCCGTATCCCGCCATCCAGGAGACCAAAGAGACCTCACCTGCAGCAGAGGCATTCACCCCTGAACCGCCGGAGGCGGCAATGTTGACCCCGGGATTGAACGTGACGGTGTTGGTCTTCACATTCCGTCGCTCCCCGTATCCCTGAAGGATGGTTCTCCCCCCCACCGGCCAGTCCGGACTGAAAGGTCCGGAACGCTCCGCCCTTCGCTCGGTCGATGTCGACGGCCTGGGTTCGGACTTCTCCTCGGACTTCTTCGGTGCGCTCTTGCTGGTTGTGGGAGCCTCCTCCGTTGCAGTCTTTCGGGATTCCTTCTTTTTTGCGGTCGGACGATTCTCCGTCCTGTTCTGTCTCTGCCGGGCAAGGCTGCGGATCATCCCTTCCAGTTTCTCCGCCTCCCGTTCCTTCTCCTGCAGAAACCGTTCCAGCCTCTGCTTCGACTCACGTGTCTGTCGCAGGGCAGTCGAATACTTCCGTTCAAGTGCGTGGAGTTTTGTCGCCTCCTGTCGCTGCTCGGCAAGCAGGGTCATCTGTTCACGACGACGTTGATCCAGAAGGTTATCCCGGCGTTCCAGCGAGTCGGCCAGGGAGGTGATCTCCCCGGCAAGCTTTTGCTGACGTTCGGCATAGCGATTGAAGAGGACTTCGGCAAGGGCAAGCTTCCGGTGTTCTTCCGGCATCAGGAGCATGGAGCTTCCCGGCGTCAGAAGCTTCCGTTTGTAGAGTGCGCGGGCAACATCGATGTACTGCCGTTTTCTCTGCTCCCGCACCACTTCCAGAGAGTCTCTGACGTTCCGGACAGAGATCATCTCGCGGGCGAGCTTCCCCTCGCGAGCTTCCAGAAGACGGATCAACGAATCAAGCGAGGCAGCCTGCACCCGACTTTCAGCCGCAGCGGCGGCCGATTGCCGGGCCTGTTTCTCGAGTCCCTTCAGCCGGACTTCAGATTCACGGATAACGCGACGCAGAGCATCCAGATCGTCTTTCGTCCCTTGCGGGGTCTGTGCGATCAACAGTCCGGCACAGCAGAGGATAAACAGACCGGGAAGAATCCACTTCCTTCGCATTCGAAAACGTTGTCCGGTACGCATCATAGTCGTTTGCACTTCATTCGAGACGGAGCGGCACGGCTTTGCAGAACATACGTCAGATGGGAATCGACCCCATTCGTCATTCAAAAATCGCCAATCGAAAATTCCCCCTCACCCCCGGCAACCGGAAAGCAATGTGCCGTTCAATTTCTTCTCCCCGGCTCCCCCCTCAGAACTCCTCGGTCCTCTCCCTCTCGATATCCGCACCAAGATGCCGGAGCTTGTCTTCCAGTCGTTCGTACCCCCGATCCAGATGGTAGATACGAAGGACGTGCGTCTCCCCATCAGCCACCAGACCGGCCATGACCATGGCTACCGAACCGCGGAGATCGGTGCTCATAACGGTCGCCCCTTTCAGCTTCTTCCCTCCCCGAACTGTGGTCGTGCTTTCATGGACCTCCAGATCACAGCCCAGACGGACCAATTCGGGGATGTGAGAGAATCGGTCGGCATAGATACGATCGGTGACGGTGGAGATACCGTCGGCGCAGGCCATCATCGCTGTCCACTGGGCCTGCATGTCGGTCGGGAAACCGGGGTAGATGGCCGTGGCGATACTGATCGGCTTCAGCCGATCGGGAGCGCGAAGAACAATTTCGTTTGTGTTGACATCCAGTGCGCACCCGGCCTCTTCCAGCCGTTCCAGCACAAAGGCCAGATGGTAGGGGTTGGTCCCCTGCAGGGTCAACTCTCCCCCGGTCATTGCCCCGGCCGCAAGGAGCGTGGCGGTTTCAATCCGATCCGGAATCGTGGTCTCGTCAACCGGCGTCAGGTCGGTCACTCCCCGAACGACAATGCGGGATGTTCCGAGTCCCTCGATGTCGGCCCCCATTTTCTGAAGGAACCGTCCGGCAGCGGTCACCTCCGGCTCCATCGCCGCATTCAGAATCGTGGTCTCCCCTTCGGCCAGCGTCGCTGCAGCCATCAGGTTGAATGTGGCCCCGACCGAGGAGACATCGAGCGTGATCGTGTTCCCCTTCAGGCGCTTTGCCCGGGCAATGATATATCCGCCGTCCAGTTCGATCTCCGCCCCCAGTCTCTCAAGTCCCTTCAGATGAAGATCGACCGGGCGGGGTCCCCAGGCACTCCCTCCCGGCAGGGAGACCCTTGCGTAACCGTAGCTGGCCACCAGCGGTCCGAGCACGTGGATCGAAGCCCTCATCTTCTTGACGTGATCGTAGGGGGCCTCCTGACTGGTAATGTTGCCGGTATCAAGAAAGAGCTGTCCCTCATTCAACTCCGCATGTGCCCCCATCGAGCCGAGAAGCCGGGACATCGTCCAGACATCACGGATGTTCGGTGTGTTGTGGAGCGTAAAGGTGCCGGGAGCAAGCAGGGCCGCCGGCATCAGTTCAAGCGTTGCATTTTTCGCCCCGGAAATCCGGAGCGTTCCTCTCAGACGATTGCCGCCTCGTACAATGAATTTATCCATACCGGTTGCAAGTTTACGAAAGTGGGGGGAGAGTGCGGGAGTGATCGAGTGTGAGAGTGTATGAGTTCCCCCCTTGAAATCCTTGTTGCGTGATCTTCTCAACGGATGAGGAGGGGGAGCGTTACGAGACGGGGAAGAATTCGTGAGTGTCGATTTTCGATTGTCGAATGACGAAACGACCGGGATCATTTGCAGATGTATCTCCTCAGTGGATGGAAACGAGTCCCCGCTGAAAAAGACGGAGTTGAGAATCGGGGCGCGGTTATGGAATGGCGAGCCGACTCCCGATCCGTGTACCATACGGGGAAGGGGTAAAAAACAACACGCGATTCCACATTCATGGAATCGCGTGTCGCCGTTCCCGAATTTCCGGCCACAAGGAGGAGAACCCTGAAGATCGGCCCGATCGGGATTTGCGCCGTTACGGCACATCTGTACTACTTGTTGCGGAGCTCCATCGAACCGTCGGTCTCGGGGACAAAGAAGAGTTTGTCCTCATCAAGATCCTTTCGTTCTCTGCTTCCGAGATCAACCGGAATGCTTCGCTCGCGACCGTCGCGGATCACGTGGACCTGCACCACCCCCTCCTTGTCCCTGATGATCCGGCTGATATCGAACGGATCGTCCACCTCTTCACTCTCGATGCCGACGATAACGTCTCCGGCCCGCAGATCGGCCGCCTCCGCCGGGAATCCTTCCATCACCTCACTGATCAGCACTCCCTTCTGCCCTTCGTCCAGCTTGAAGTACCGGCCGAGTTGCGGTGTCAGAGATTGCACCGATACGCCCAGCTTCACACCATCGTTCATCAGCATGCGGGTGTAGACGCGGGGACGGACAGCATCTGCATCATTCTGTTCGCCGAACCAGAGCATTCCGTTCGGCTCCGGCAATTTCTGCAGATGGAGTTCCAGTTCCTCCAGATGCTGCTGCATCTTCTCCCTCGCATCTTCCGGCATTGATTCCAGCCAGTCTTCGTTCTGGTTGAAATTGAAGTTGAAGGTCGTGTCGAAATTAAAATTGAACGTCGTGTCGAAGTTGAAGAGATGTTCTCCCCACTCCACCGGACCGAAGAACTGCGTGACCTCACCCTCGGCCCGGGCGGCCAGTTCGGCATCGATCCGCTGTTCGGTCCCGTTGCGAACGATCGTCAGCGAGACCATCCGTCCCACCGGAGTTTCACCTACCATGCGGCGAAGCTGCGCCATGCTCTCGACACGGGTGCCGTTATAGCCGATAATCACGTCCTCTTTCTGCAAACCGGCCTTTTCGGCGGCACTCCCCTCAATCACCTCAAGGACATGCGCCCCGTACTCTCCCGGAAGCTTCAGCTTCTCTACCAGTTCCTTCGTCACTTCGTCGCCGTACACTCCCAGGAAGCTTCCTCCACAGGGCATCGGCGCCCAGGGGAAGGCCATAGTGTAGGCTTCTGCGCTCCCCTCACCGACAGCCTTGCCGATGGCGACGGAAGGCTGTCCTTTGCCGATCACAATGCTGTGGGTCTTGCCGTTTTCGCTGCCGAAGACAACGATGCCGGAATTCTTTGTGGTCCCCTCATCGGTTGTGGTTTCGGTCTCGGTCACATCCGTTTCCAGGGTAACCTGGGCCGAGGTTGAAATCGCCCCTCCCAACATTATCAGGGCAAGCAGAAAGGAAAAATGCTGTTTCATGGTTCTTCTGAGAATTTTTTCCATACTCTCCATACGGTTAACGGCTCCATCTTCGGGCGCCGATGGTTGTATGACGAGGGGTGATTCGGGATGTTCCCTCGCATTGCAAAGAAAACCGCTAACTTTACGGAACCGGACTCCGTTTCCGGAACGTTCAACACAACGGCAACATCAAGATAACTCAAACCCGTAGAGAAAGCAGATGACATTGTCCAGACTTCACATTGCATGTTCAGCTTTCATCGTTGCGAGCGTTCTGTTTTTCGCCCATTCTCCCGTCGACGCCCAGAGTTTTCTGGGGCCTCATCTCGGCATCAACCTTGACGGAGAAGATATTTTTATCGGCGGAAACGGTCACTTTCCGGTTGGCAGCGGGGGGAGCACACCGATTTTCATCAACCCGCGCCTCGATTTCTACCTGAGAGACAACATCACGCTGATCGGACTGAACGGCAACTTCTACTTCCAGTTCGGCAGGGAGACCAGCGACCTCCGTTTCCATGCGGGGGGAGGACTCGGCATCCTGTATGCCTCGGCAAACGGCGTAAGCGACACCGACGTCCGCCTGAACCTGCTCGGCGGCCTGAAATTCTCCGCCGCCGGAATCCGGTGGCTGACGCAGGCAGAGCTCTCCTTTATCAAGGGGAGCGATTTCGAGATCCTGTTCGGACCGATTTTCGAGATTTGATCCGAGAGCGGAAGCGGAGCATCCGGACAGACAAAAGAAGCGGCGTCCCCCTCAGTCGTCGCCGACCGATTCCCGCACCTGTTCCCGAACACCCGCCAGTTCGCTGCGAACCCGGTCGAGCACCGTCCCGACCGTATCTCCTCGGCCGATGTAGACCACTCGTCCCTCTCCGGTCCGTCGGCGAAGGTATCCGGCTATCAGGCGAACCTCCTCGATCTCGATCCGGTCGAACTCCGGATGCTCCGGCCGGGGGCCGAAATAGATCCGCTCGATATAACCCCTGAGAGTCGCCTCGGGAAACCGGTGCCCCACGGCATGTTGCCGGGCAAGACGACCGTAGCGGATCATGAAGAGTTCGTTCCGCTCGGGAGGACGGGCCGGAAGGATGATAATCAGGTTATTGGTGTTGATCGACTCGGCGAATCTCCGTTTCCAGACGAAGACCCGCTGCAGCTCGGTCACCCGGTTTCGCAACATCGCCGCCTCCTCGAATTCCAGACGTTCGGCATGCCGGAGCATCCGCTCCTCAAGCATCCCGATAATCCCCTCCTCGCTTCCGCTCAGTGCCGAGCGGACCCGTTCGACCTCGACCAGATAATCTTCACGACTCTGCAGCTTTGCGCAGGGAGCACCACACCGGTGAATCTGATGGTAGAAACAGGGGGTGAAACCGCTGCGTGGAATCGGCGACTCGCGGCACTCGCGCAGACCGAACAGGTGATCGATCACTTCCACCAGCATCTCGGCCGCCTCCCGGTTTCTGAAAGGACCGTAGTACTCGGCACCGTCGGGACGAACTTCGGGGGCGTATTCGATGCGGGGGAAGGGATCGTTCAGATCAAGCCGCAGAAAGCCGTAGCGCCGCAGCCGTTTCCCGGCCGTGTTGTACTTCGGCTGCAACTCCTTGATCAGCCGCGATTCCCGCAGAATCGCCGCCAGCTCCGAGCCGGTCTCCTCCACCTCAACCTTCCGGATCCGCCCCACCATCTCCCGAATCTTCGACGTGTGATCGGCTCCGGGACGGAAATAGCTGCCGACACGGTCGCGAAGATTCTTTGCCTTGCCGACATAGAGAACCTCACCCCGGGCACTGATCATTCTGTAGATGCCGGGAGTCGTCGGCAAATCGGGAGGCTTCGCTCCCCCTCCGCTCTCCGCTTCCTTTTTACCCCCCGACCGACTCCCTCCCCGGAAAGCGGTTGTCGGACGGAACTGAAGGCGCAGCAGGTCCTCCACCGACTCGCACCCGTAGTCCTCCTCGGCAATCTCCAGAAGCGTCAGGAGAACGCGGGCGGTGGCGAAGGCGTCGCCGAGGGCGCGGTGGCGGTCACGAATCCGGATACCGAGATAGGCGGCCAGCTTGCCGAGCGAAAAGCCCCGTTTCGCCGGGAGGAGTCGCCGGGCAAGCCGCAGTGTGCAGAGCGTCTCGGTCGGCAGTCCGCTCAGGTTGTGACGGTGGAAGGATTGCTGCAGGAAATTATAGTCGAAGACGGCGTTGTGGGCGGTGAAGAGGACATCAGGCGTGAACCACCGGCGCACCTCCGGAAATGCCGTCTCCCCTTTCGGAGCGGCCAGCACCATCGCGTTGGTGATGCCGGTCATCTCCTGAATCTGCTGCGGGATGTACTGTCCGGGATTGACGAGTGTGCTCCGCTCCTCAAGGATCTCACCGTCGGCAACCCAGACCGCGGCAACCTCCGTGATCCGGTTCAGCGCAGCCGAACGTCCGGTTGTCTCGACGTCGGTGACGATGAATGTGGCGTCCTTGATCAACATCAGTCTGTGAGTGTGGGAGTTCGTGAGTGTATGAGCGGGAGAATCGGCCGCGGCGAATGAGTGGGTTCGGCTCTTCCACCCTACCTGAATATCCGAACATCCCGGGGTGCGTCGGCGGCACCCCGAACGTTTGACTCTCCCTCTTGCCCTTGGCTTCCCTTTATCTTCTACCGAACGATCTTCACCTCTGACACGACGCTCTCTCCCCCGACGCGGAGGAGAAGGTAGTAGGTTCCGGAGGACAGTCCCTCGGCCCGCATCTCTACCTGTTCCTCTGCGGCTCTCGCCCGGTCGCGATAGAGTGTCCGGACCACCCTGCCCCGGATATCGACCAGTTCCAGCACGGCCTCTCCCTCCGTCTCCCGGTTGACCCGGAAGATCACACGTCCGACATCGGAGATCGTGGTTGGGACGGCACGGAGTTCGGCGATCGGAGCCTTGCGCGTCGCCGGTTCCTTCACGCTCAGCGTCGTGTCGCCGGAACCGACGAAGTAGAGGGAACGGGTTCCTTCAAAATCGTTCGATGTCACCAGCATCCGTCCGGTAAATTCCTTGTGCGATGTCGGCGTAAAGACGACGTCCACCTCCAGCACTTCTTCATCCCCCAGCGACACGCTCGTATCGGCCGGCAACTCCGGTCGGGTCTCGGCAATGTTGAAGTTGGACCGACCGGTAAAGAACGTCAACTGTTTGACGTCGAGTCCGGCCCCGTTCCCCGGCCTGATCCGGATCGTCTTCGTCCTCTGACTGCCGACGGCGGTCGGAGCGAACCGGATCGTATCGCTTGTCCCCTCATCGACCATCATCCGCGGAGCCGGCACACGGAACTGGTAAAGAATTTCATTCCCGAAATCGGGGGCAAACTCCTTGAACGTTGTGCCGTTTGCCCTGAATTGAATGCCGCCGGTGCCGAGCTGGTCACGGTAGAACCAGAAATCCAGTCCCAGACCGATCGGGTTGACGAACCGGAACGTATAGCATCCTTCGGGAAGATTCACCGGGTAGGTCAGCGTCGTGTTCGACTGCAGGTTCGTGTGTCGCTGGACGGCATTGCCGTCGGCGTCGAGGAGTTCCCACTCGTAGGAGGCGCCGGAAAAGGCCGTCAGGTTGTTTGTCGTGATCCTGATCTCGAACGACTCCGGCGCCCGCTCCGGAACGTCGAACCTGCTCTCGGCGTAATCGTTCCGCGCATATTCGTCCCCCTTGCCGTTCGGGTTCTTCAGACGGACATGGAAGGTTTGCCCCTCACTCTCCCACTCATCGACCGGAATCGGCGGCAGTTGAACGATCCCCTCTTCAAGGAAATCGAGCGAACCGTTCCAGGTATAGGTAAACGTCTCGCCGCCGGCGATGCCGTACTCGAAGGTCACCGACGTCATCGTCTCGCTTCCCGAGTTGCGGATGCGGACGATCGGCGAGGAGCAGATCGGGTTGACCCGGCTCTGAATGTCATCGTTCGAAGGGGCGATAATGCCCTCGACCGAAGCGTCGGTGGTAAAGTTCGGCGGACCGTAGGCGACAAGATCGGCCCAGAAGACCCAGTGTCCGTACGGGACGAACTGCGGAGGATTCTCGATGCCGTAGTCGATGGTAACGGTTTCGCCCGGCGTCACAAACGGCGTCAACTCATGCGCCTGCGTCTCGACGATCTCTCCGGGACACCACCCGGCACGGTCGATCGGCCACGTCCCCCCCTGCGGATAGACCGGAATATTCCCGCACTCCTTCCAGACGTTCCAGCGGAAGCGTTCCTCACCGTTGATCGTCAGCCAGTGCTCGCGGTTGCAGAACTCGGCACAGTTGTCCGTGTTTGCTCCGCCGTTGAAGTTCCCCCCCTGCGGACGGGTATGAATGCGATACATCGAAGCCGAGGGATCAAGCGTCACCTGAATCGGCTCCAGCAGACTGTCCTGCACGATCTTCTCGTAGCTGTGACTTCCCGGATTCCAGAGGCGCGTCACGCTCAGCGGTGTCCGCGGCGGCGTCCCCTTGATAAAGTGGAAGCGGAGGTCAAGCAGCTCCTGACTGTTCCCTGCGGTCACCCGTTTTCTTCCGGTCAGGACCGGCGCGTAGTCGGTAACATCGAAGACCCAGGTCACGCCGTCGGGACCGAGACTGAGGTTGATCCCGTAGGGAGTGATGAAGCGGCCGATCTCCCAATGGGTGGTCGAATCGTCCCAGACACGGGTCCAGGTAGAATAATCCCACTCGCCGCACAGATAGTTGTCGGCCCGCGTTCTCGCATCGCACTTCAGCGTATAGTACATCAGGATCTTCTCGTAGCTCCCCGGCTCCGGGAAATCGACCATGTCGTCATACTCGTAGATATTTCCCCAGGCATGAAGCGTCGGGTCATCCTCGAACGCAAAGGCCTGCACCACGATAACGCTGTCGTTGCTCTGCGCCGATACGAGATCGGCATCCAGCACGAAGAGGACCGGAAGCAGAAGCGAAAAGAAAGAGAACGGGAGAGAGCGTACCGGAAAATTCATAACAAGGCTCCATGAAATAGTCGTATCGCCCCGCAACAAGGGGAACATGCGATATGGGATGCAATGTAATCTCTTTTTCATACGTGGGGAAATCGGGTGTTCGGCTCACTGAATTACTGTAAGCATACGATTTCTTCCTCTCTCCAACGGTCCGATGTTTTTTCACCACAAAGGCACAATGCGCCGATGGCGGACACGAAGGTGCACCAAGGGGCGGCTCCCCTGTTTCTTCTGTAAGGACTGCACTTCAAACCTTCTCAGACAACAAATCATTGAACACATCAACGATTCTCGACTATATCCAATCACTCACACGCATACATCCCCGGCCGCCGGTCCCCGAACAGGTCGTTGAAGGGATTGAAACGCTTCGACCGGGTTTTTGCCGGGAAGAGTTCGGCGGTGATCAGCCGGTCTTCCGCGGCTCCGGCTTCGGCCGCGATCACGCCGTTCATATCGACGATCTGGCTTTCGCCGCTGAAGAGAAGTTCTTCCCCGCTGCGACGTTCCGTTCCATAACGATTTGCGGTAATGGAGATCACCTTGTTCTCGAACGAACGGGTCTGCATTGTCGGTCCCCAGAGGTGTTTCCTCGCCACAAGGTTGGATGGATGAGGAATGATGTCGGCCCCCCGCAACGCAAGCGTCCGGGCCGATTCGGGGAAGCGCCAGTCGTAGCAGATCATCGTCCCGATCCGGACCCCCTCCCACTCGACCACGAAGAACCCGGTGTCGCCCGGCTCAAAGACCAGGTGCTCCTTATAAAAGAGATGGGTCTTGCGATATACCCGATAGGATTCGTCCGGGAGGGCGATCAGGGCGGAGTTGTAGAGACGATTTCCGGAACGCTCGGCAAACCCGGCCACGACCACCGTGGAATGATCGCGGGCAAAGCTCCGGACCCAGCCGCAGAACTCCCCGGAGTCCGGCTCCTCGGCAAGATCATATAACTCGTCCCGATCAAGGAAGAAGTATCCGGTGGAAGCCAGTTCAGGGAGAACCAGCAATCGGCACGCAGCTTCATCCGCCAGACCCCTGATCCGTTCAAGATTTGCTTTAATGTTCCCCAGCTCCGGGGCAAACTGTACGGCCCCGACCCTGTATCCCCCTCTTTCATCTTCGTTCATAATGCACTCCAAATCCCTGATTCCGACCTGTTTTCAATTACAATGCCTTCATTTTGACCAAATTACAAAGAATTCATCCCACTCCTCCCCTTCGATGCCGTATCATTGCGCCCCTCAGGGAGGCCGACCGCCCTCGGCCACCCGACCTGTAAGACCGGGTTTCCCATACCCGGCAGGTTAAAGAGAAACTGCAA
>CBFGQN010000044.1:0-12743 GCA_965650895.1 uncultured Ignavibacteria bacterium
GACTGGACAGTGGCCGGATACGGTCAGGCGAATTATCTGCTGACCGATGCTTTTTCGGTGCAGGGAGGATTGCGCGTCGATTACTTCAACCTGAGCGAGACGACCACCTACGATCCCCGTGCGGCTCTCCGCTGGCAGATGTTCCCGAACTTTGCGTTGACTGCCGGGTGGGGAATCTATCATCAGTATCTGCGCCTTGCCACGCAGCCCGATTTCTCCTTCTTCGACACCTGGATGCCGACCGACTCGACCGTCGTCCCTTCAAAGGCGATTCATTATGTGTTGAGCGGCGAGTCGGAGCTTGTCGAGGGGGTTGATCTGAACGTCGATCTCTACTACAAAACACTCGACAACATCAGCGATTTCAACACGACGGTGACCGAGGCGCAGAATGTTGCCGATGTCTTCTATTCCGGCGAGGGAGAGGCCTACGGCGGAGAGATCTTTATCCAGAAGAAGTCCGGACGTCTGGTCGGCTGGGTCGGCTACGGTCTCGGCTGGGTCAATGCCCGCTTCGACAGCATCAACGGAGGAAAGGAGTTCCGTCCGAAATACGACCGGCGTCACGATCTGAAGGTGGTTGCCCAGTACAAGCTGAGCGATCACTGGGATATCGGCGCATCGTTTACCTTCCAGTCGGGACAGTCCTATACCGGCGCCACCTCCCGTTTCCGCACCACGCTTCCGGACGGAACGTCGGGGTATGACCTGATTATTCCTTCGCAGCGTTACGGACTCCGGCTTCCGGCCTCTCATCAGTTGAATCTGAACGTCAACTACAACTCCACACTCTTCGGTCTGCCGATGCGCCTCCTGTTCGATGTCTACAACGTCTACTCACGCCGCGATATATGGTTCCGGTACTACGAGACCGATGGCGAAACGACGGAGGTGACCGACGTGCGGCTGTTGCCGATTATTCCGACCATTGCTCTGGAAGTGAAGTTCTGAGGTGTGGACGTGGACAGGAAAACTGAAGAAAGAACAACAGTACAGAAGAAACAGCATAGAAGAACCGACATGACGCGCATTATCACGACCGTACTTGTATTAGGTGGAGTCTTTCTGGCTGGATGCGAGGATCCGGTCCCGACGGATTATATCCCGGAGTATGTCTTTACCGGCTACCTGATCGTGGATGAACCTGTGGAGGGGATTACCCTTACACGGTCTCTTCCTCCCCTCGATTCGTTCGATTACCGGAGTGCGGCGATTACTGATGCGGCGATTCGTGTCTGGAGCGAAACCGATACCTTCGATCTGGTCTACGTTCCCTCCGACACCAGCATAGGGGAGTATCGTGCGGCCGGTCCGGAGCAGACCGTGAAGCCGGGAGTGGAATATTTCATGGAGGCCAGACTGACCGACGGTACAGTGCTGAGCAGTTCAACGGTCACGCCGGAACGGATCGAGTGGATCCAGGCTCCTCGCGAGGTCCTGCAATACCCGACCGATACGCTGAATCTCCCCTCACCCGATTCGCTGAAACTGATCTGGACTCCCTCTGCAGGCGTGACCGAGTATCTGATCCTTGTCCAGGCGCTCGATACGCTGAACTACGGCTCCTACCTCGAACCGCCGACCAGTGAAAAGAACAGACGGATCGAGCGATTTTTTGAGGATAACGCTCCCCGCTACAACGATGTCGTCCGCTGGGGATTTCTTCAGAACACGCAGGTCAACGTCGTCTGGTTTGCCTTCAAGTGGTTCGGTCTGCATGAGATTACCGTCTATGCCCCCGATCCGGCTCTGCTCGAATGGTTCAAGCAGGTGCGGTTCGGAGGGAATCAGTACCAGTCGCTTCTGAGCAACATCGACGGAGGGGTCGGGGTCTTCGGTTCGGCTTCGGTTGTCACGCAGACCTCGTTTGTGCTGAAGAATCAGCCGTAGGTTTCGGGGTGTGTCCCTTTGGCCTGAGGGGTGGAGAAAAGAGTACACGGATGAAACGGATCGGGACGGATTGACGCAGATAGTGGAATCTGCGCCGATCCGTCCCGATCTGCGTTATCTGCGGTCTCTTTCTGTTCCGATTGGGTTCAGTCAATCACCACAATTCCCGCTTCCCGATGGAAATCCTTTCCGATCAGCAGGCAGTGGTAGAGACCGGACGGAAGATCCGCCACCGAGAACTCGGCCTCTCCATTTCCATAAGCTCGAAACGATTCGCTCAGATCGCGTACGGTTTCCCCGTTGACGTTACAGAGAAGAAGACGGCTTCCGACCAGATCGGTGGAAGCATATCCGCCGATGCGTACCGTCACCCGATCCCGAACGGGATTCGGCAGGACGTGCATACTCTTTTCAGCAATCCCTTCCCCTTCCTTCACGCTTGATGTCGGCAATCCGTAAATCCGCCGACAGAAGGCCTCCCCCGTCTTCGATGCCACACAGCAGGTCATCGTGCTGTCTCCACCGCCGCTGAAGGAGACGGTCCATGTCCCCTGTCCCACAGGGAATCCGTTCGGCAGTTCCAGCGAGTCGGTGTTGAGCAGTCTGCTCAGCGAAAGAAATTGCGGAGCGGCCCCCGGCAGATCCTGACGGTAGTTCAGATAGGCTGTGTCGGTTTCCAGTCGAGCGACCATATCGTCGCTGTCGGCATAGGTTCCCGAGACGTCGAGTTCCGCGTCAAGTCCACCGGGCAAAGGAAAGGGGAGCGACCCGAGTTCAAATGCCTGGTAGACAAACACACGCACGACGATGAAGGTGGCAAACTCTCCGGAAGCGTCCGAGTGGAAGACATAGCCCCAGACGTTCGATGTGCCGGTGCCGATATCGAACGACAGATCGAAACCCTGATACTCGAACGCACCGGGAGCGCCGACAAGCACCAGCGTTGCATCGCTCCCCAATGCCGTTGTTGCCGAACTCTGTGCGGCCGGCAACCCTTCCAGAGCCGTGAACGAGAACTGGGCATGGAGACCGGCTGCTCCGATGCTCGAAAAGCAGAGTGAGGTAAAGAGAACCGTCGGCAAAAGTCGTTTCATCGATGTAGCCTTTCGGAAAAAGAATGAACTGATCGGCAAATCCGTTGCGAAGCAAAAATACGATGGATTCCGTTTCCCATGCAGGAGATTCCTGATCTGATGTTTCCCCGGCGGGGCCGTCTCTCCGGGGAGTTGACCGGGAGAGAGGAGAACGTTCCGGATGAACGGAATCTACTTTCCGATGGAGAAGGAAAGTCCGACCTGGGCGCCGAACGTGGTGAAGTCCAGCGTCTGCTCTTCAACCGTCCGGTTGACCTCCTGCACCTGCTGATCGTAGGGAGCGATACGCGAGAGGAAGGGGACAACGTTGAGCGCAAGTTTCTCGTTCAGATCAATGCCGACCGGTAACTCCACCCCGTAGCGGAAGGAATGCTCGCCGATTCCGGCACTGACGCCCGCTTCGACGTGAATCCGGTCCTCGTCCAGCAGAGCATAACCGTAGCCGACACCGGCCCACATTTCGCTTTCGAAACGGGTGGAACGGTTGTAGGAAATGCTGGCCGTGCGCGAACCCTTTTCATCCTCGATGTTGGTCACTTTCATTTCCCGTTCCCAGACCAGCAGCGGACTCTGACCGACGGCGAGGGAGACGCGGTGCTGTCCGGCGAAATGTCCCTCGATGCGAATGCTCAGATCCTGCGCGGCCAGCACATCGTTCTCAAGCACCGATGCGGCCACGCCGTGACGGTAGGAGGCTTGCAGTCGCCGTTCAGACCGATTCGGGGAAGAAAGTTCAGGCGGCGGAGGTATGTCGGCCAGAAGGGAGGGGATCGAAGTTCGTTCGACCGCAGAGGTAACGTCCTCCTCCTCCGGCTGCGGGTTCGTCTCCGCTACATCTGCATCCTTGTCCAAAGTGTTGGCTGAAGCATAGGGAATATCGGTGCTCTGTTTGCCCGAGGGGAGTTCCTCATCTTCGATAAAACGTTCCGCTTCCGGTAACACCGGTTCGGCGGGACCTGCCGCCGAAGCCGATTGTTCTACCGAAGGTCCGGTCTGCCGTATGGAGTTACTCTCCGGAGGAAGTGGGGCCGAGGCTATATCGGTCTGCCCATCCGGATGTTGTTCACGTGATGAGGAGAGAGGGAGGGTCGGAGCCTGGATCGCTCCGGCAATCGTTCCGTTTCCGGAGACCGGTTGGTCAGGACCGGTCAGCACGAACAGGAGTCCGGTTCCGGTTGCCAGCAGCAGAAGCAGAGCCGGGACCAGCATCCCCGCGCGACTCCGGACCGATGCCCCCAGACGATGAAGAAGGGGGAGGACTGCCCGTTCCTTCTCCTCGACGGTCTCCTCCTGAAAGAGGCGCTGGAACAACAGACCTTCGACTTCCGGTGTCGGCGGCGTCAGCGAGGGGAAGAGTCGGGCGACCGAGCGGATCTCCTGAAACTCGCGCAGCATCTCCCGGGCCTCAGGAGATCCCTGAAGCTGTTCCCGGAAACGCAACTCTTCCGCAGGAGTCATCTCCCCGTCAAGATAGCGCAGTATTGTGTTCTCAAGATCCTTCACTTTCGTGGTCTGCTTCGGTGCCGTATATGGACGCGGTTCGGCTTTGTTATCGTTCGGATTTTTCGGTGTCCGGGGTCAGCATGTGGCGGATGGCGCTCCGTGCCCGGCTCAGTCTCATCCGTGTGGCCTCCATCGAGCAGTCGATGATCCGGGCCGTCTCCTCGTAGCTCAGGCCGTTGACTTCCCGCAGAACAAAAACTTCCCGCAGTGTGACCGGAAGGGCTTCCACTGCGTTGTAGACCTTGCGGAGAAGTTCTTCCTCTTCCAGATGTTCTCCGAACAGTTCGGGAAATGCCTCTCCCGGAGACGTCGTCAGTTGTGTGTTGAAGGCCGGCGGCAGCTCCGCCAGGTAACTCTCCGAGCGAATCTGGTTCAGCGAAAGATTGCGGGCTACCCTGAAGAGCCATCCTCCGACGTTTTGCAGAAGTTGGCGGTCGTCTGCTTCCGCCCGGTTTCGCTCGCGGAAAAGTCTGAGAAACGTTTCCTGAAATACATCGTCGGCAGCCTGATTCTCCGCTCCGAGCAGGGAGCGGATATACCCCATCACCCGCGATGCATACCGATGGTAGAGTGTGGTGTAGGAACGGTTGTCTCCGGAGAGAAAACGTTCAAATAACTCCGCATCGCACAAGGCAGGCAAGGATTCAGGCACGTGTCTGTTCTGCTTCACAGGATCAATCATGATGATAAATGAACATGCTCAGGCAAACCGACGGGGATAGACACCTGAACGGGTGCAACGTAACAGTTTTCGGGGAAAGGGGAAAGAGTCGGGAGTTGAAGAGTCAGGAGTCGAGGAGTTGGAGTTTAGAGGGTTTCTTAAAAGTAGCCTGCGTGCTCAGTGGTCGGAGCATTCATAGGCACGCATCAGGGCTCTACCACTTGGTGATTCTCCGTGCCCTTGGTGACTTGGTGGTATATCTTACCATCGGCCGCGGTGGACACACAGGGGGCCGGGTACCACGAAGCAACTGAGACTTCTGCAATTCGATCCTCCCATCACTGAATTCAACCACTCTATTACAACAGTATCCGACAACTCCCCTCAGACTCCCGACTCTTCAACTCTCAACTCTTGACTCCCAACTATCTCACCCATACAACCCCGCCACATACTCCCCATACCCGTTATACAACGTCGTGTCGACCCGCTCTCCGCTACCGATCAGTCGTTCGGTTGCCTGCGACCAGCGGGGATGGGGGATTTCCGGGTTGACGTTCGAGAGAAAGTCGTACTCCTTCGGCGCCAGGTCGTTCCAGAACGTCTTCGGCTGCTCCTCCACCAGTTCGATCTTCGCAATCGACTTTGCACTCTTGTAGCCGTACTTCCAGGGGACGATGATTCGCAACGGCGCGCCGTTCTGTTTGGGAAGCTCCTTGCCGTAGAGACCGGTGACGGCCATCGTCAGCTCGTTCGTGGCCTCTTCAATCCGCAATCCCTCGTAGTAGGGCCAGTTGTACCACGTCGCCTTCATCTGGTTCGGAGCCTGTGCCGGACGATAAAAGGAGAGGAAGCGGACGTACTTTGCCGAACTCATCGGCTCGGCAAGTTCAAGCACTTTTGCCAGTGGAATTCCCGTCCACGGAACCGTCATCGCCCACGCCTCGACACAGCGGAACCGGTAGAGACGCTCCTCAAGGGGGAGCTTCCGGACAAGTTCATCGATGGTCAGCTTCTGCGGCTTGTTGACCAGACCGGTGATTTCCAGTTCCCAGGGACGGGTCTCGAACTTGTCGACCAGTTTGCTGACCTGATCCTTCTGTTCGGAGAACTCATAGAAGTTGTTGTAGGTGGTCACCTCCTCTTCCGGAGTCAGCTCACGCTCAACGGTGTAGGCTTCGTTCCGTTTCGCCGGGTAGAGATCGGCGTTCGGGGATTCTTCTTCGGGGGAATCGCCCCTACCTCCTTCGGCCCGGTTGTTCCCTCTCTTGCATCCAAGCAATCCCACACCGATCGCCCCCATCCCGAGCGTCCTGATGAACTGCCGCCGGTTTCGATAATCACTCTCCGGCGTCCCCTCCCGCTCCGGGAGATACCATCCCGGTCGAATAATAATGTTTGCCATATTCGTTGCTCCTGTCCTGTCGTCAGACTGATGAAGATACCACACCCCTTGCGGTAATCATAGTACGATTCCGGCGGGGGGATGGATTATTCCATTGGCCGAATCGAAACGTTCGCCGATATTCGGCGTGAATCGGAACGAATTCCCGAAGACATCGCTCACATAACAACAACAGCAGGCAAATGAAATTCCCTTCCCTTCGCGAACTTGCAGACACCGCACGCGACACGCTCCTCCGCTTTCCTCTGGTGATGGTCTCCGCAGTAATTGCTGCGTTCATAGGGTGGACGCTGATCGACGAGGCGGAATGGTTCGATGCCGGACACCTCATGGCGGCGTTTCTTGGAATCGGTGCTTTTCTGGCGGTTGATCTGTGGGGGGAGAGAAAAGGAGGGCCGATTCGCTGGGTTGCCTCGGCTGTCACCCTCCTTCTGCTGATCGGCTACAGCCTCTGGCTGGGGGCCAGACCGGAAGATGATATATCGGAGATCTATCGCTATGGCCTCTTTGCCCTTGCCGTTCATCTGTTTGTCTCCTTTGCCGGCTTCATCCGTTCCGGCCGACAGAACAGGTTCTGGGAATTCAACAAGACGCTCTTCCTGCGGCTTCTTCTCTCGGCTCTCTTCTCCGGCGTTCTCTTCGGCGGACTTGCCGTTGCCCTCGTCGCGGTCGATCAGCTTCTGCTTGATGGGGATGTGATAGAAGGAGAGACATACGGCAAGCTGTTTCTGCTGGTCGGTACATTGTTCAACACGCTCTTCTTCCTGGCCGGAGTCCCGCGGATTGCCGGGCCTGAGGATGAGGAAGAGAGGGAGGAGGAGAAGCGATATCCGAAGGGATTGAAGATTTTTGCGGCCAACCTCCTGCTTCCGCTGGTGGTGATCTACCTGGCGATTCTCTACATCTACTCCCTGAAAATTCTGATCGGGTGGGAGTGGCCCCAGGGCTGGATCGGCTGGCTGGTCCTCAGCTTCTCGGTCCTCGGCATTCTGGCCCTTCTCCTCCTGTGGCCCCTCAGCAGGAGAGAGGAGAACGGCTGGATACCCCGCTTCACCCGCTGGTTCTATCTTGCCGTCCTGCCGCTGATCGGTCTTCTCTTCGCGGCGATCATGCGTCGCATCACCGAGTACGGCATTACCGAAAACCGATACTTCGTCCTTGCTCTTGCCTGTTGGCTGGCCGGTATCTCCCTCTACTTTCTGATCAGTAAAAAGAAGAATATCAAGATCATCCCCTTTTCTCTCTTCGCTCTTGCTCTTCTCTCCTCCTTCGGACCCTGGAGCGTCTTCGCCGTCTCGGCCCGCAGCCAGGCCGGACGGTTCGAGCGATTGCTTGAGAAGCACGATATGCTTGTCAACGGCGTTGTCGTCGATCCGGCCAAAGGGAAAGGGTTGAGCGATGAAGAGCGTTCGAATATGCAGTCGATCATTCACTATCTCAGCGAGCGGGACCAGCTTGAACTGTTGACGGAATATCTGCCGGAGAAACCGGAGTTCCCGGACGATAAGGAAGAAATGAACAGGTGGAGCCGGTCGGATCGGATGGCCGA
This sequence comes from uncultured Ignavibacteria bacterium, assembly GCA_965650895.1. Classification (GTDB taxonomy): domain Bacteria; phylum Bacteroidota; class Ignavibacteria; order OLB7; family OLB7; genus JAGWAZ01. The sequence continues at coordinate 8,103 of CBFGQN010000044.1, forward strand.
TCTGTTCGGTATCGGCTACGGCAACTCCTATGGCACCATCACACCCCTTGCCGAATCGGGAGATCTCCCCTTCTTTATCGACATCTATCCGCAGCCCGAAGGGGAGCCGGTGGAAGTGGGGGTATACGACCTTCTCTTTCCGGCGGTCTACTTCTCATCGCAGGAGGGGGCCCGGTTTTCGGTTGCGAAGGAATTCACCTACGAAGGTACTTCCTACCAACTTCTTGTTCGTCCGGTGTATCCGGAGCTTCGTCTTGTCGCCGGAAGCGATACGTTGCTGCGGCTCCCCCTTGCCGGGAGACTGGCGGCGGAGATCCCAAACTATGTGATGGGGATCGCCGAGTTCCATGAAGGGGATTCACGACCCGAAAAACCTCCGGTGCCGGCGACGCAAGGGAGGAGACCGGAGATTGAAGGGACGGACGGCGGTGTTAGAATACGGCTGCTGATAGACAACATGCGAGGATATTATCGCGAGAAGGGAGAAGAAGAAATGCCCGACGAGAATTCAATCAAGATTGAAAGCATGAACGTGACGGTTCTGATCGGAGGATTGGGGAAGGACGATGTGAGGCTGGAGGAGTCGGATCGGTAGAAGTAGTTGTAGGGTCGGGAGTTAATGGTTAGATGGTTGAATAGTTGAGGATAGGGGGCCGGGCGTGGGAGGGTCAGGAGTTAATGGTTGAATAGTTGGGGACAAGGCCCGGCAGTCGGAGGATGGGAGCCGGGCGACGCCGTTCTTTGCCATCGGTGTCTTTGCATACGAAAGATAGAACTCCCGACTATTGAACCATTCAACCCGTAACTCCCGACTTGCCAACTATTGAACCATTCAACCTGTATGTCCCAACTCTCCAACTACTCCCGAAAATACCTGTAGACCGAACACTGACTCAACACCCCCTTCGCATACTTCGTGTCCCGGTATTTCGAGATGAGAAGTTCGTATCCCTCGCGGTTCTGCGTCTTCGGTTCGGTACGCGGGTGCAGACTTGTCTGCGGTTGCTTGTCGCAGAGGTCGATCATGTAGGCGCAGTGGGCGGCAAGTTCCCGGTCCTTCGTTTGCTCCATCACTTTTGCGTAGTACTTCCTGGCCTGCCGTCGCGCTCCGTAGAGTTCCATAAAGTGTTTCTCGGCCTCTTCCATCCGCTCGGCGACGCGGGGAAGATTAAACGGGTAGGAGGTCGGGCCGAAGTGGAAGAAACGGTAGAGGGGGAGCAGCCCGCCGTTCCACACGACGCCGGAGTAGCCCCAGTACGGGGCGTTATAGAGAAGATTGGCCCCCTGCAGATATGCCGAATCGCTTTCGGTTCCATTCCCCGACCCGGCCCGCTCAAGCAGTCCGGTCAGGATTCGGGCGAACTCTTTCTTGTGTACGCGCAGTTCGGTCGCCGCCGTCCCCTGTCGCACAAAGTCGGGCAGGTTCGTGTCGATGACCTGATAGTTGGTGGTGAAAAGGAAACAGGCGATGTTCATCTGCCGTTCAGGGTCGTTCCAGTAGGATTCCGGCATTGAGGAGAAGACTTGGTAGGCTTCGCGGAATTCTCCCTCACGCATCAGATGCGTCCCCCGGACATCGCGAAGTTCCGTCGCCGTCAGTCCGAGCGAGTCGGACGGAAGATTTGCCGGAACCTTTCCGGAGGCGATCATCTCCTCAAGCTCCTTCAGTTCATCGGTGGTCGCGTAGACGTCAAGCAGCATGTTCCGGGCCACCTCGTCGCGAGCCGCACCGAAAGAGAGAATCGCCTCGGGAACATCATCCTGTACCAGATACAGCCGGCCAAGCTCGGCCATCACCTTGTCGTATTTCCTGTGGCGGTTGGTTCCCTGCTTTTCGCGCAGCCACTGGAGCGATTCGGCGATGTGCGACTCGATATCGCCGGTGATCTCCCCCTTTCCCTTGGCTTCGCGCAGATACTCCAGCAGTCTGATCTGGTGGGCCAGGTCGTAGTTCCCGGCCACGCTCTCCCCGGCCTCCTCCAGACACTCTTCGGCCAGTTCATAATCGCCGTCCATCATGTCGATATATCCGGCAACCATGTACCAGAGGGCCGGCTCCCGTACTTTCCCCTCCTTTGCCTTCTCCAGAACAAAACGCCGGAACTCCCGGACGTACTCTCCACCGGAGAGAATCTTTTCAAGATGCCGTTCTTCCGTCTCTTCATCATACCGGTAGAAATAGATGGAATCCCAGTTGTTCTGCGATGCGATGTGTCGCTGGTAATCTTCACGCCAACTGCTCTCCACATTCGTCTCCTTCTCGGTCCACGTACCGGTCTCGGGATCGTATGCATCATAATAGGAGAACCGTCCGGTCCTCTTCACTTCCAGATCGCGCGTCACCATATTGTCGTAGAGGAAGCTCTCGATCCTGTGCAGTTCCCGCAGCAGGGCCAGATCCAGTTGCGGGGATGCCGGTTCCAGCCGGTACATCTCCCGCATGTAGTCGAAGTCCAGACGGCGGTTCTTCAGACCCCGCATCAGATGGAGTCGCGTCCGTTCGTGGTCGTTCTTTGCAAGGGCGTAGACCTGCTTCCAGACGGTCTCGTCCGGGATGCGGAAGTCGCGCAGGGCGATCTCCCGGTTCCCCTCGCAACTGTCGAAGACGTGAGAGAAGAGGTAGTTCGAACGGGGAAAATTTCCCTGAAGGCGGACCGCTCCGGCCACGTGACCAAGTCCCCAGTAGCGGATCGGACTCCGGGTCGGGTTCGATGCGATCAGATCCCTGTAAAAGACTTCCGCCCGGTCATATTCCCCGGCGTAGCGGGCAAGCCGGACAAGTTGAAAGCCGTAGCGGAGTTTCAGGAAGTTCGACGTAGTCGATTTGTGCAGACGGAGCCCTTTCTCGATCAGCCGGTTCATTGCCGGGATGTCGGCTTCAACCGATTCCCATTCATCCCCCGACCATGCGTGCGGACTGCACTCGGCGGCATAAAGGAGATACTGCAGCAGGTCGGCATCCTTCCGGTTGTTGACGGCGACAAAGGCCGAACCGAGGCGAAGCGTGTCGGGCTCGGACCACTGGTTCTGCGGTGGCCGGATAATATCACCGGCGGCAAGAGCTTCTCCCTTTTCCACTTTCTGCAGCGCCCGGCGGATCATCCCGGAGTCGGTCCGGTAGACAAGATCGTAGACCGATTCTTCGGAGACCTTTCCGTCAAAATATCCCATCCAGTCGTGGACGTTCTCCCGATCCCGTATCTCCAGCCAGTCGGCTCCGCGGAACTCTTCGTGGGGCGAATCCCAATAGTTGTCCCCGGCCTGATGTCCCTGCAGCAGCGTTCGATAGAAGGATTGATAGAGGCTGTCCGGCAGCAAATCCGGATCGACGTAGGAGACGCGGTAGCGCTCGTAGTCGTAGCCCGGCCCGCAGGTGTAGACCCAGTACGACTCGGCGATGACTGTCGCAAGTGCGAAGATCGAGGCGACCAGCAAACGAAGCATCGGAAATCCTGTTGATGTTGTTAATAAAGATTATGATCCTTTGTGGTCTCTTTGTGACCTTCGAGTCCGCCGCGGCGGATGTTGAATCTCTCCGGATCGTCCCTACTCGAAAGCCCGATACGTTTCCTGAAAATAATCGAATCCATCGTTCATGAAACTCCGGTCGAACCGATAGAGCGAAACGGTCAGGCTCTCGTCGTCCAGATCGCCGGCTACCCGTCGGGCAACGCTCAGAACTCCCTCACGATCCGGTTCCTCAACGCGGATCACATCTCCGGCACTGATCGGTTCTCCCCGCAGTTCGGTATTCGTTCGCGCCCGCCAGAGATTCTCACCGAACCGCTCGAACTCCGGTCGCCCTCTCATGTCGCTCAGCCGAACCCCGTCGATGACGGCCGCAAAGCGGTCGAAGTGAAAGCGGACGCCCCACGAGAAGATCGGAAGGGCGACGTCGAGAGGGAGGGGATACTCGTCGAGCGGACCGAGATATTTGCCGACTTCCTCTTCGGTGAAAATCGAGTTCTTTTCTTCCGGTGCGGTTACCTGTCCGACATTGTAGGCCATCAGCATTCCCCGGTCGACCGGTGGTATGCCGGTCTCCACCCTGTACCTGATCTGGTGCAGCCGGATCGTCGCCGAGAGAGTCCACTCCGGTCTCTTCTCTTTCACTTCACTCAGCAGTTCAAAGTAGGCTGTCCGGGTCGAAGCGGTCCAGTCACAGTCAAGCTGAATTTCCCGGATCGAGTCGACCGGCAGGCCGATATCCGAGGCCATCGATTCGATCTTTCCGGTGATCCGCTCGGCAAGTTCTGCGGGGGAAAACTCTTCGTGTGCTCGTCGCATCACGTCGACCGTTACGTAGACCGTCGGAATGATTTCCACTCCTTTCGGCAGGGGCGATCCGAATGTAGCGACCGATGCCGGATAGGGCTGATTCCGTTCCCCGCGCCACTGCACGTCAAAGAAGCGGACGTAGAGTTTCGTGATCCCGAGCGAATCGAATGCGGCGAAGTCAGCCGGAGAGTAGGTGATGTGCGAACGCCATTCGTAGAGGGCGCGGTGCATCTCCTTCAGTTCGTCTCCGCAGCCGGAAAGGAGAGGGGAGACTGCCGACAGGATCAGGAGATGGATATAAAAAACGATCCGGATGTGGCAGATCCGGCTATCGGTCTTCTTCATCCGGTCGGAAATTCCTGA
>CBFGQN010000045.1:0-12701 GCA_965650895.1 uncultured Ignavibacteria bacterium
TCGGCCGAGGCCCGGGATACCCGCACGGTCTCAAGCCGCGTCATGCCGCTCCCCGGATTGAATCGCGGAACGCGACTCAGTCCGGAGTCGATAACAACCCGGACACCCTCGATCGTCAGGCTCGTCTCGGCGATCGACGTGGCCAGAACCACCTTCCGTTCTCCCGCAGCAGAAGGCCGGACGGCACGGTCCTGTACATCGCGCGGGAGCGTGCCGTGGAGCGGATAGACCGTCACCCCTTCCAGTCCTTCCAGCTTCGCGGCGGTCCTGTCGATCTCGCCGTATCCGGGGAGGAAAACCAGGAGGTCGCCTTCGTTCTCCTCCCGCAACGCGCGGGCAACAACCCCGGCCGTCTGATCCTCGATCCTTCCTCTCTCATCCCTCCCGACATAACGGGTCTCCACCGGGAACATCCTCCCCTCGCTCCGGATCACCGGCACATCCCCCAGCAGACGAAGTATCGGATCGGTCTCAAGCGTCGCCGACATCACCAGAAGCCGGAGGTCTTCGCGGAAGAGTTCGCGGGTTTGAAGCGTGAGGGCAAGTCCGAGATCGGCATGCAGACTCCGCTCGTGGAACTCGTCGAAGATCACCAGACCATACTCTTCGAGCGACGGATCGTTCTGCAGCATCCGGGTCAGCACACCTTCGGTCACCACCTCGATCCGCGTCTCCCGACCGACATTCGTCTCTCCCCGCATCCGGTAGCCGACCACGCCGCCGACCTTGTCGTTCAACAGGTCGGCAATCCGCCATGCCGCTCCCCGGGCGGCCAGACGACGGGGTTCAAGCATCACGATTTTTTTTCCTTCCAGCCACGACTCATTCATCAGGGCAATCGGAACCAGCGTCGTCTTCCCGGCACCGGGTGGAGCCTGGAGAAGGGCAGTCCGGTGTCGGGCGAGCGCTTCGGAGAGTTCGGGGAGAACGTGGCGGACCGGAAGATCCGGCATCGTTTCGAGCTGAATGTTCTGCATGGATGTTGTTGATCTACCTTCTTGTGTCGGCAAGGTACGAGCAAAACCGAATTCACACAGCTAGCTATAGTACACGGATCGAACGGATCTGCACGGATATCATCTGCGCAGATCCGTCGCATCCGTCAAATCTGTGGTCGGTTCCCTGTCTTCCTGAACCGGAAGGATACGGAAGCTCTTCCTGACCGGCACGAAAGAAGTAACTTGAAGGAAACCGGGACACCATGAACAATGCAAACAGCCCGACCTCCGGAAAACGACGCATCCTCCTGCTGCTTGCCGTTGCCGAACTCCTGGCGATGGCTCTCTGGTTTTCGGCCTCGGCGGTTGTCCCTCAGTTGACGGCGGAGTGGGGACTCTCCGGAGGCGAACGTTCGTGGCTGACGATGAGCGTTCAGCTCGGATTTGTCGTCGGTGCCCTGCTGAGCGCCCTGTTCAACCTGGCCGACAGGATTCCGATCCCCCGGCTGTTCGGATGTTCCGCACTTCTCGGCGCGATCTTCAACGGATTGATTCTCCTCGTCTCCGCCGATCCTCTGCCGATCTTTTTCCTCCGCTTTCTCACCGGCGTCGCTCTGGCCGGAGTCTATCCCTCCGGTATGAAGCTTGTCGCCACCTGGTCGCGGGAAGATCGGGGATTGTGGATCGGTCTGCTGGTCGGCGCACTGACCGTCGGCTCGGCTCTGCCGCATCTGCTGAATGCGCTCCCCTTCTTCAGTGGGCCGGGAGGGATGCCTCCGTGGCGAACGGTTCTCCTTCTCTCCTCGCTGCTTGCACTGGCCGCCGCCGTCATCGGATACTTCTTTACCAGTGAGGGTCCCCTCCTCGGCAAGGCAGCGCAATTCCACTGGCGACATGCCCGGAACGCCCTGCAACAACGGTCGGTCCGACTGGCGAACTTCGGTTATCTGGGACACATGTGGGAACTCTACGCGATGTGGGCCTGGGTTCCGCTCTGTCTTCTGGCTTCCTACCGTGAAGCCGGATGGAGTCAGGAGATGGGAAGGATTGCCGGATTCGGCGTCATCGCCGTCGGCGGAATCGGGTGTGTTCTGGCAGGAAAACTCGCCGACAAAGCGGGAAGAACGCTGGTGACGATCTGGAGTCTGGCCATCTCCGGAGTCTGCGCGCTGATCGCCGGGTTCTTCTTCTCCTCTCCTCTTCTGCTGACGCTCCTCTGTCTTATCTGGGGCTTTGCCGTCGTTGCCGACAGCGCACAGTTCAGCGCGGCGATAAGCGAGTTGAGCGATCCCCGCTACGTGGGGACGGCACTGACCCTGCAGACGAGTCTCGGCTTTCTTCTGACGCTCGTCACACTGCGCGGAGTCCCTCCGCTGGTCGAGTCGATCGGGTGGAAGTGGACGTTCCCTTTTCTGGCGCTCGGACCGATCTTCGGTATCGTCAGCATGGCCCGACTGCGTCGATTGCCGGAGGCCGGGAAGATGGCTTCGGGGAATCGGTAGAAGGGAACGGACCGCAGATCCGATCTGCGCCCATCCCTCCCATCCGTCAAACCTGTGGTCTGCCTTCTGTTCGGATCGAACCTATCGCACGATGTGCATGTTCCCTCGCACGGTTCCCTCCGTGGTCTCAACCTCATACATATAAACGCCTTCAGGAAGATCCCCTGCATCCCACTCCACTCTCTGCTCACCGGCTTCATAGGAATCCGAAGCGATCACTCCCTCCACTCCGCCGAGCAGATTATAGAACGTGATCCGGACATGGGATGCCGATGGGAGGATAAAGGAAATCGTCGTGCTTCCGGAAAAGGGGTTCGGATAGTTTCGCAGCGAGAGAGTCTCTCCCTCCGCTTCAGAGTCGACACCAAGTTGCAGACCGGAGACCGCGTAGGAGATCGTGTTCTCTCCGTCGATTCCATACCACATCTTGTAGCCGTCATCGAACGGAACGACGCAGGGAAAATCGGCCTCGTCGAACGACGCGCCGTTTGTGCCGCTCCCCGGAATGCGGGTCCAGTTGACGCCGTCGGAGGAGAGGGCGTAGCCGACCCGGATCACACCGAACGTATCGACACCGGCATACCACATCTGAAAACCTGCGTCGGTTGCAACAACCGAAGGCCAGGAGACGGCGGCGGCATCGAAGCTTCCGGCTTCTCCCGCATCCAGCACGGCCCCCTTCGCTTCCGATCCCGATTGATTCGTCCAGATAATTCCGTCGGAAGAAGTCGCATAGCCGATCCGGTAGATCAACCCCTCCTCCTCAAGCGCGGCCCGGCCGTACCACATGTGATACGTCCCTCCTCTTTTCACCACGCAGGGAGTCGCCAGCGCCAGCGCGTCGGAGTTATCCATCACCTTGTCGTAAATGCTTCCGTCGGTCCCCGGTCCTTCCACCTTCGTCCACTCGACGCCGTCGAGCGACCAGGCGTAGCCGATATTTCCGATGTCGAGTCCGTTCCCCCAGTACCACATCTTCAGCGTGTCGTTATCGGCGATCACCCATCCCTGACTTGCATCGACGTAGTCGAACGCTTCGGGATCGTCCGAATGGGAGAGAACCGATGGGCTCTCAAGCGTCCAGACCAGTCCGTCTGCAGAAGTCGCATATCCCATCAACTCATCGCCGTCTCCTGCGGCATTCGCCTTGCCGTACCACATGTGATAGGTGGTCCCGTCGAACAGGACCGAGGGGCGGAAGAGACCGTCGGCAGACTGGTCGAACATCGGACCGATCACCGGATTTGCCGGAAGCGGCGTCCAGTCGGTCTGGGCGGTGAGGGTATCGGGGAGGACGTTCCACAGCAGCAGGATCAGAAGCAAGCAGCAGCTTTTATACATGATAGACTCCGTTTCTCAATTCTTCCATCGACAGAAAGATATACGGGAATCGGACGCAAGCCGGACAACGCACATCCTGGCAGATTCCCGTTGCATGAATCCATATCGTCGGATTATTCAGCCTCCGGCACGTTCTATTCTCCCGTCACAACCTGCATACCCGTCACATCGGTTCCCGTTGATATCATCACGAAGTAATGCTCTGCGGCCGATGAAGTCAGGCGTATCTCCTTCCACCGTTCCCCTTCCACCATCTTCTCGCGCAGAATGACCCGCCCCAGCAGATCGCACACCGTCACCACGGCCGACGTCGCGGCAGCGCTCCGTTCTATGACGATACGACCGGTCCGGGCATCATAGTGGGCGCGGACTTCATTCCGTACAATCCCCTCCTCATCTGCGGAAACCGACAGAGAAGCCTCTTCCCACACGGCGATACCGGGAACCGGTTTTCCACCCGCCTCGGTGAAGTCGCCGACGACGTAGAGTTTTCCTTCCGGATCGACCGCAAACTGACGCCCCGGACCGTTGAGTCCGCTTCCAAGCGAATGCCATGCGGTTCCATCCCAGCGGGCGATGTTCGATGCGGCGACACCATCGGCCGATCCGAACTCGCCGGTTGCGAAGAGATGGCCGTGGATCAGCGTCAGATCCCTGACGATACCGGCAACTGTATCACCCGCCTGCCGGAGTCCGGTACCAAGAGGTTCCCAGACCTTGCGGGCCGGATCATAGCGAACGATGGACTTGCTGTAGACCGTCCCCTTCCGGAAAAACTCTCCGCCGGCATAGAGATAGAGCCCATCATCCGCCAGGCTCGACACGGTCGAGCCTCTCGATTTTTTCTCGGCTCTGAACGGTCCGCTCCCTTCCCACAAAATCCCGTCGAAGAATCCGACGTTCCCTTCCCACCACTCCGTCCTGATATTGCCGAGGATGCTCCCCTCCGCCGGGGTTTGCAGGATGCCGCTCATACAGATACGATCACCACACTGAATAATATCGGCGATATACCCTTTGACCGTAGAATCGACATTCCATTCACCTCCGGTACGATAGATCAGCGAAGGATTCACCCCATCTTCGCGAAGTCCATCGAACCAGGGATTCAGCGTCAAATCTCCGCCGACGTACAATCTACCGTCATCCGTTTCGAAGAAAGCTCCCCCCATACGGAACCACGGGGCCGTCTCGTGAATACCCGGACTCTTCCACGTGCCGTCGCTCCACTCGGCAATGTTCTCATGGACGGTCCCTCCGGCCCGTGTCAGATCGCCGACGGAGATCGGGTGCCAGGTGCCGATCATCAACTCGCCGGAGGAGGTCATCAGCATGGAGGTGGCGCCGAGATCGATCCCCTTGCCGAGCCCTTCCCAACCCTGGTCGATTCCTTCCCAACCCATTCTGTCCCACCGGGCGATGTTGTTCGCCGGTACGTCTCCGATCCGCGTAAAGGCTCCGCTTACATAGATCATCCCGTCGGCATCGATATGAATCGAATACATCGTGACGTTTCCGCCGCTGACGCCTTCTCCCACCGGCCCCCACTCTTCGCCGTTCCAGGAGGCGATGGAAAAGGCGGGGACATCTCCGGCAAACGAAAACCGGCCGCCGACAAGGAGCCGGTCGTCAACCCAGGCGAGGGCGTGGCCTCCGTAGGAAAGCCCGGAACCTAAAGGATTCCATGCGGTTCCATCCCACCGGGCAATGTCGTTGACGGCTCGTCCCGATGCCGAATCGATGCGGCTTCCGGTGAGGTAGACATCTCCGTCCGGAGAGACGAGAAGTTGATGGAAGTTCTCGGTCGTCTCGAGGTGGGCATCATGGATCACGCTCTCTTCCCGGATCACCCAGAACGAATCTTCGAGATGGAACAGAACCCGGTCGTTGGTACTGTTGCTGAATGCGCCGAGACCGTAGATCCGGCCATCAGGAGCACGGGCCAGGAGATTTATCCGATAGACTGAAGTGTCCGCGCTCAGAGGAGACCATTCTTCCGTCTCCGGGCTCCAGCGCAACGAGGGATAGGAGATTCCGGCGTTCTCCGCATCGACACCTCTTGCTCCGGCAATCAATCTTCCCGTATCGTCGATCAGAAGATCCCACGCCATGTAATCGGAGAAGTTCAGTCCTCCTTTCAGACTCCTCCACGCATCTCCATGCCACTGAAAGACCGGTCCCTCTCCGTTGTTTTCCGAGACGGAGGCGGCTGCGTAGACTCTCTCCCCACTTACGGCAAGAGCGTTGACTTCACCCTGCAGTCCGGCCGCCAGTCCGCGCCACTCCCTCCCGTCCCAGACCGCGACATTGGCAACGGTCTGATCCCCCGCACGGTCGAACACTCCTCCCACATAGACTTTCCCCCCGGCCACTTCAATCGTCCCGACCACTCCCTCGACTCCTTCGGAAGCCCCGTTCCCCCGCAACGGCATCCAGAGGTCCCGCTTCCGATCCCACATCACAATGTTGCTTGCGGCCACATCTCCGGCCCGGGAGAACTCTCCACCGAAGTAGACCGTGTCCCCCGAGACCGCAACGGCATTGACCGAGGCATTGCTGAAGTTCTCCACGCCGGGGAGAGTGCTCCAGTAACGATCCCCCTCGGTCGACGGCTGGGCAACGGTGTTCCGGGAGAGAAGCAGACAGATCGAGGGGAGGGCAAAAAGAAGCAATCGGTTCATGCGGCTATGATGTTTAGTGAGACCCGTTCGAAAACGACAGACGAGCCGAATCCCGGGATCAGGATTCGTATGAAGGAAAGACCCGGCCGGGGAGGATGGGTCACGTCTGCGACAGATTTGTTGTGGATTTCTTGTGGGGTTTATTCCCAGTCCCTGGCGTCAAAGACGACCGTCAGGTAAGCCGTGCGGAGGGTTTCCATACGACCATTCTGAACCAGTAGCACGAGGAAGAAGGGAACCACCCGGAATCTTCCCGGTACGTTCCGTCGGAACAACTCGGGATCCTCTATCCGGGCTTTGATTTTCCATGCGGACTTGCCGATGCGCTCTCCGGCAGAAACCGTGAGGCCGTAGGCTTCACATTCCTCGCAGGTAACCCTCAGTTTATCGGGACTGTCGGGCAAAAGGAGAGGAGAGAACTCCGCAGCGAGATGATCGGGCGTCACCAGCCAGGTGAATTCCGAATCGAGAAGGTGTGCAGGCAACCGGTCCCGGCGTTTTTCCTCCCCCCGGAACCGCCATGCCTGAAGCGTGTCGAGCGGTACAACCATCTCGTCCGGATCGACCGGGAAAGGACGCAGACTGTCGATGGCATTGAATGCCGAATCAAGCGCAGCCTGCAGACAACCGTTCATCTGTTTCGAAAACATGCGGGGAAAGAAGCGCGTGGTACCGGCAACCGAATCGTAGCCGACGATTCCCTGCATCTTCGGCTCATCCGGTCCGTCGGTGACGAGCCAGTACAGTTCATCGTAGTCAACGACTTTGAGATCACGCAATATCCCCATCGTGATGCTGAATGCTCGCTCAGCTTCAGCCTGGTCGATGTCGAATTCGGGATCCAGTCCAAGACACTGCGCCAGGGCGACAACGTACTTCGCAACCGTCTTTTCCCCTTTTATCGAGCGAACGGTTTCAAGGGAGAGTTGCACAAAGTCAAACACCGGATCGAATGGAATTATCCCCCCTATCATTCGAAGCCGCTCCAGATCTTCATGGTGAGTCATTACATAACGCCGGAAAACGACATCGTCAATGCTCCGGGTCGTCTCTCCGTCCACCGGCACCAGACGGATGCCCGTCCAGACCGAATCGTACCAGTCGGGACGAACCCGAAGGGTATCGCTCTGGGCAGACAGGAAGCAGGGGATTGTCATTGCCGAAAAGGCAACGAGGAGAAGAAGGCGGAATGAATGCCGGGTATGCATAGCGGAAAAAATTGAATGCATAACGGAGGCTGTCGTTGCTACTCTTCCATCTCTATAACGAAATCAAGCTCACTATACCGGACGTATTCCTCCCATATCGGATCGGCCCCTTTCATCATGAGATCAACCCTGAGCTCCACTCTCCCGGTCGACGCCTTTTCGCTGAATCTTCGCATGTCGGTTATTTCCAGATAGACTTTCGGTCGGGCGGCGGGTGAGGCTTCGCTCCATGTGGTACGGGGTTGCGAAATGCCGTAGTCGGAACATTCATCGCAGCTCCCGGTGATCGTATATAACTGCTCTACTCCCGTCAGGCTCTCCAGAATCACTTCCGTGCTCCTTCGACCTGTTCCCAGAACTATCGGAAACCGCTGTCGGTAGACCTGTTTCAACATCAGGGGGAGATGAAGCGAATCGGGAGCATAGCGTCCGGAAAAGTACTTCTTTCGGATCTCCGCCGGTATGGAGTCCAGACGGATCCGACGACCAGCCATCTCCGCACCGTGGGGTATCGGTTCCATTCCAACTTCCGACTCAAGGGTCAGGATCATCCGATGTGCAACGTGATTATTGTCTTCTTCAAGCGCATACAGCACCATCTTCTTCGGTCCGGTTTTTTCCGACCGGGAACCGGAGGTATCACCGATAACATCGAAGCCGACGAGATGCCGGAACAGACTGTCGGACAGAGTTCTGCTCAGGAAGACCGTCTGACCTGTGGAATCGAATATCCGCACAACCCTGATTTCGTTCGTATCCATCAACCGTGGCCACTCGGCCTGGATACGAGAGAGAGTTCCGACCTGTGAGTATAGGGGCAGAGAAAGGAGAAAGAACGGACAGAACAAGGTAAAAAAACGGTTCCCCGTATTTATCCGGAGAACAGAGCGGACGGATCTTCGGAAAAGATTTGCCGCGAGTGAAAACGACCGACTTTCCGGCTTCATGAGTTTCCGTATAGCGGTGGCGGTTCAGATGTGATGGGGGTGCATAGTGATTCAAGCAATACTCCGTGTGAGGGAAGAACCACGAAAACACAAAGAGCACAAAGAATCACCAAGGGACATTCTCCTTCTCTCATAATTCCACGTGCCGGCTCTATAGATTGATCAATGATAACGTCACAGGGAGCTTCGGGGCAACTCCCTTCAATCCTTCCTCACCCGCGTCTCCACCAGCACGCGGCTCAGGGCGTCGATCCCTTCGGCGCGGATGCGCAGGTCGAGTTCGAAGACCTTTCCGTCAAGCTCGCGGATTCGTGCGGCGAAGGCTTTCCTGTTTCTGACTTGCAGATGAATACTCCAGGCGGTTTCGGAGATGCGGGTCACGCGCGGCGGGGCGATGCCGTAACGGGAGAGCTCCGGACAGGTGACGATCAGGTTCTCGACGCCAACCCCTTCCAGATCGTCATCTTCCGAGGTGATCCGCAGACGTATCGGGGCCAGTTCCGTGGAGGGGAGTCGTCCGGCGAGATTCCAGACGAACTCGTAGCCGCCGATGTGCCACTCCGAACGCAGGGTCATCTCCTCCTCTCCCCCCGTTTCTTTTCCCGAGGGAGAAGGCCACGCGAAATCCGTTTCTCCTCTTTCTTCGGTCACCGCATCGACCTTCTCCCCGGCCTCGCCTCCCTCTGCAATCGGAGTCGGTTCTCCGGCGGTCGGTGCCGGCGGGGCCGCAGGCTCGCGGGGGATGGCCCGGAGATCGGGGGCCGGAACCGGCATCCCGGCAAAGATCCCCTCCATCGCCGCAAGCGTCGCGCTGTCCGGTTCCTCGGCCACAAGGAGCATGTAGCGTTCCCCTCCATTGGTCAATCTCGCCTTGCCGGCGCTCCCCCCCACGCGATACTTCGTGACGTAGGTGTAGGGGAAGGGAGAATCCAGAATCGAGTCGAGCGTCGGTCCCTTCACCTCCCGCTCGGAAGGCTCGACGGCGATCGGAAGTCCGGAGGCGTCGAAGCTGACCCGCCACGACAGATCCTCCGGCGAGGCCGAACGCTTCAGCAGCCAGGGATAGCGGGCCAGAAGATCAAGCCGGGAGGTGCGGGGAATCAGCACCGAATAGAAGAAGGGATGTTCCTCGGCGATGAACTGCCGGATGGAGAGATTCGGTTCCTCACGCAGCCGCTCGTAGAGTCGGGCCACGTTCAGTCCGGCCATATTCATCCCGTTGAAGTAGTAGTGCCGGTTGTTCCCGTCGCCGTACTGGTCGTCGTACCACCGCTGGAAATTCCTGTTCACGACCATCGCGATCTCGAAGTGGAGATGGGCCCGCGCCCGGTTGATCCCCGCGCCGGTATAGCCGAGCCTGCCGAGCGGAGTCCCCTTCGCCACCGTCACTCCCGAATCGACCCAGGTCTCGTTCAGGTGGGCATAGAGACCGTAGAAGGGAGATCCGTCCCAGACATACCGCACCACGATATACTTCCCGTAGTTGGAATGTCCGGCAACGGCATTCACGTGAACAACCACCCCGTCATCGATCGCCACCACCGAATCGAGCGGAACGCCCCGTCCGTCACGCATCGTCGGGGCAATATCGACCCCTTCGTGAAAGCGGGTGTAGACGACCCCGGCCCTGGTATTCCGGGCATTCCGGGAGAAGCCGTACATCCCCCCTTTCCACGCATCGGCTCCGGAACGGGCGGTCTGCATGTAGAACTCTTCCGGATGTTCGTAGAGATTCCCGTTCGGCGTGGGAAGAATGATGTCAAGCTGCGCCGCGGCGGAACCGTGTACGAGGAAGAGCGAAATCAGCGGAAGGAAATATCGGGCGAATCGGCGCATGGCCCCCTTGTTGTGTTCACAGATAACGGCGGAATATAAGGATTTCGATTCGCGAACCGGCCTCGGGAGACACCTCTCCTTTCCCCTTTTTCTCAACTCCGCCGGATTTTCCCTCCTCCCTCTTTTCACAACGTTTTTCGGCGATTTCAGCTTCCCGCGCATTTCTCAACAATTCTTTTAAGCCCCCTTTAAGTCGGTCGATTAGCATGATAAACAACGATTACGGACCACGCCCGGGTTCCATCAAACGGCAGGGAGCGAACCATGAGAGACAAACGACAGGAAACCGATCGACAAAAACCGAAGGATCATTCACATCATAACAATCAGGGAGCAGAGATCATGAGAACACCACGAACGGAATACTTTCCACGACACATCGGCTGGGGCATTGCCTTGCTCCTGGCGATTATCTGTACCGGATCGGCCGATCTGCATGCGCAGCTCGGCGGCCCGTGCGATTCAATCGGCATCACGGCCAACTATCGGGGTCCGGGCTGCTGCTGGGATTTTGTGCTGAGCAACAACCAGACCTTCCAGTTCTTCAACAGCATCACGGCCACGGTGTTGTCCCCCACCGGAAGCGTCGTCAGCGCATCGGGGGGATTTCCGGCGACGACCGGACCGATCACCGCGAACTGGGCTTTTCCGAACAACATCCAGAAGGGGAACACGACGATCAGCGGATGCTTCAAGTCATCCACCGGGGTTATCACGCTTCTGTTTGAATGGAAGTTTCAGGGGCAGACGATCTGTCGCGACACGGTAGTGGTCGATTGTCCGAGCGGACCGACCGACGACACGTGCAGCACCGACAGTCTTCGCATCAGCACCGGATGGGATCCCTATGCGAACGGACTCCACAGCATCGGCGACTACACCACGTTCTGGCAGGTCGTCGGCGATCCTTCCCCCTCTACAACCGAACCCCGACCGGCATCGGTCATCGCCAAGCATTCGGCCTGGAGCGGTCCGCTCGGCACCAGCCGCTGGATCAGTTCCTACCCGACGGCGAATAACGACACGAACGGCACCTATATCTTCCAGACATGTTTCTGCGTGAAGGAAGGAGCCCGGAACGTGCGGCTCGTCTTTGATATTCTCGCCGACGACCGTGCCCGCGTCTACGTCAACGGAACGCAAGTGGGCGGCACGCCTCTGAGCTGGGCATTCCTGAGTCCGGCAAACCACGTCGACACGAACATCACGAAACTGATCCGACCGGGACGGAACTGCATCCGGGTGGAAGTGGACAACACGAACAGCGTGGCGATGGGACTGGATCTTGACGGATACATCACCGCCGACGGAATCGGACTGGAGCGTTCGGTCTGCTGCGATCCTGAGGGTATTCTGACCGGCGCGAAATTCTGGGACAAGAACTGCAACGGCAAGCGAGACGCCGGAGAGCCGGGTCTGCCCGGATGGACGATCATCCTGAGCAACGGCGACACGGCCGTCACCGACGCACTCGGCAACTACTACTTCACCGGACTTGCACCCGGTCCCTACTTCGTTCAGGAAATCAACCAGGCCGGATGGACGCAAAGCTATCCGACCGCTCCGGGTCTGCACAACGTGATGCTGCAGCCGGGACAGGTAATCGCGAACCTTGACTTCGGCAATTGCAGGAAGGATCCGCCGCAGGGATGCATCGAGTACCGTCCGGACACGACCTTCTGCGAGCGGGAGCCGGGGACGACGTCGAATCTCTATATTCACAAGTTCCACATGAGCAGCCTGCTTCCGTGTCAGTTCAGTCAGGTCGCATCGGTCAGCGTCCTCTCGCCGGCGGGTGTCGGGGTCTCCCCCTCCAGCTTCCCGGTATCGGGAACATGGTCGGGTCAGTCGATCACGATCAACGGACCGGGGGCGGTTCCGGGAGCGGTTGTCGTCATGCAGATAAAAGTCTGCTGCGTCTTCATCGATCCGGCCGGACAGGTGGGGGATACGCTCGACTGTTGTTACGACACGATCCGGGTCGTGCTGCCGGAGTGCCCGGGCGAGCCGGGATGCCGCGATTGCTGCAAGGAGTTCCCGAAGGAGTTCTTCAAGCTCTCGCAGTGGACATCATCAAGCGGTTTCGCTTCGGTTAACGGATACGTCCAGGCCGGTTCATCGCCGATCTGCACGGTCTCGGCAACACTGGTGGACGTTCGCGTCAACGGACAGCCGGTCTTCGGACAGTTCATGCCGACCAACTGGCTGAGCACATCGGCCGGAACGATTCCCTACATGCACGAGGTGG